>JAIROE010000295.1 GCA_031257715.1 Treponema sp.
GCCGATATTGACTACGGGCTTGGTCAGGAATTGGTCGATTACGCCATCGCTCGCGGGGTAAATTATTTTGACACCGCCTATCCCTATCATGAAGGTAAATCCGAACCCTTTACCGGTCATGCCCTCTCGAAATACCCGCGGGAGAATTTTTATCTGGCTACCAAAATGCCCAGCTGGGAATTGAAGGACAACAATTCAGCGCCCCGTATTTTCAACACCCAGCTTGAGCGTCTTAAAATGGACTACGTTGATTTTTACCTTTGCCATGCCCTCGGTTCCTATGACGATTATACGGCGAAATATGAGAAGCTCGGGGTGATTGATTTTCTGGACGGGCAAAAGGCGAAGGGAATTATCCGCAAGCTTGGTTTTTCGTTCCATGGGGAGATCCAGGACCTGGAAAAACTGACTGAACGCCGGCCCTGGGATTTTGTGCAAATCCAGTTGAATTACCTGGACTGGGATACACAGAACGCAAAACGGCTCTACGAAATCCTGGAAGAAAAAAACATACCTTGCATCATCATGGAACCTGTCCGGGGCGGCATGCTTGCCACCCTGTGCGAGGAATCCGTCAATATCCTGAAACAGGCCGGGCCTGACCGGAGTACAGCCTCCTGGGCAGTACGGTTCGCCGCCAGCCTGCCGAATGTTCTCACAGTCCTCAGCGGCATGAGTACCATGGAACAGGTTGAGGATAACGTAAAAACCATGGAAAATTTCAGGGCATTGCAGGACAAGGATTATCGGGTTTTGCAAAACGCCCTGGCGGCCTTTCTCGACACAGGGGCCATCCCCTGTACAGGCTGCCGCTACTGCATGGACTGTCCCTCAGGCGTGGACATTCCCAAAGTATTCGAGGTCTACAACAAATGCGCCGCCGCCCATAAACTCCCGGTATCCTTCGGCGACAGCGAAACTGTACGGGAAAGTGCGAAGTTTTTTACTGCGGCGTACCGCGAAATTCCCGAAAAAAACCGCGCCCACCGCTGTACGGCCTGCAAAGCCTGCATGGAACACTGTCCGCAAAGCATCAAAATTCCGGACCGCATGCAGGGCATCAAGCGGATGGCGAAGGGGCTGGCAATCTGAAAGGCAATCTGAAGGGCGTTGACAACCCTTCGATCCCCTGTTAGTATACTCATGCCCCGGACCAGGAGTCATGCGAATGGCCGCCGCCTAACTCCGCCAGGTTCGGAAGGAAGCAACGGTAAGCGGCCGGTTATTGCGCCGTGATCCCCCTGGTTCGGGACACTTTCAGCCCTGCCTGTATTTCGTATTGCCTCATAAAAAATCTTACCCGCATAAACCCCGCCGATGGAGGGATCGGAGGGTTGTATGGGGTCCACCATGGGGGAAACTCCTGAAAAAGCATATCCCCGTCAGGACCTATGACCCCTGGAACGAGCGAAAACCGGGTTTTTTTCGAGATTGGCACGGGCAGACTTTAGTCCGACCTGACTTTAGACGCCACCGATGTCGCCTCAGGCTGGGTGCGGATCCTTAGTCCGAGAACTCCGCATCCTCCTCAATAAAGCCCAAAAATGGATTATCGAAGCCCTCCCGGATATCCGCTCCGGCTTTCCCTTCCCCCTCCTCGGCCTCGACAGCGATAACAGCTCGGAATTTATCAACCACACCCTCCGGTCCTGGTGTGATGCCAACCGTATCACCTTCACCAGGGCAGGCTGGCCATGATCTCCGCGGCTATGTCCTGGGGAGTTTTGTTTTCCCCGTCAATGATGATCCGCGCCATAGCCCGGTACTCCGCGGCCCTCCGGGTGTGAATTTCGAGGTGGGTTTGCCATGGGTTTTCCGTATTGAGAAAAGGCGGAAGCTCCCCACCGGCAGCACCGGCCAGGATGCGCCGCCAGGCCGTATCAGGGGAAACATCAATGTAAACCGAAACAATGTCCGGTATGCGTTTCAGAAGTCGCTCCGCCCCGGCGTTGTCAATAAGGCCGCCTCCCGCGGCTATGATACGGCGTCCTCCCTCTGTACAGGGCGGAACCTTCCGGACAGCCGCAGCCAGCGCCCGGGCCTCGGCCTTTCTGAACAGTTCGGGTCCTTCCTTGAAAAGGGCCCGGGGCGTTTTGCCGGTTTTTTGTTCTACGAGCTCGTCCAAATCCGTGAATACCCCTCCTGAAAGACGGGCCAGCGCCTGCCCCACTGCCGACTTCCCCGCGTGTTTGGGTCCTGTAATAAGGATGATCCGTGCTGCCCTCTGTTCCATGTTCCATCGTCTGGACTTTACCATACAGGAATCAGTAGTATTATTCCAGACTATGAATGGATTGTGGTTTCTCGCCTTGTTGATTCTTGTGGCCGGCCTTCCGGTGATCCCCGCCTGGTTCGCCTTCCGTTTACGGAAACTGGACGGTCGTCTTTTCCTTCTTTCCCTGGCCGCAGGCCTTCTTTCGGTTCCTGCCGCCGTTTTTTTGCAGAGCTTCTTTCCCCCGGCCGGCTCCGGACGGGGCGCCGTGATGTTCGGCGTCTTTATCCGCATAGCCCTGGTTGAAGAACTGAGCCGTCTCCTCACCCTCTTCCCCCTCAGCGGCTTTGCCGGCCGCCCTCTTCCCGGGGGGAAAATCCCGCCGGCCTGCGGCGGCTCCCCCCGGGACATGGGCGCCATGACCGGCTTTGCCGCCGGCCTGGGCTTTGCGGCGGCGGAAAGCGGTTTCTACGGTAGTTCCGACATCGGCATCGCCCTGCTCCGGGTCTTCACCGCCGCCCCCCTCCACGGCGCCTGCGGAGCCAGGGCAGGCGCCGCCCTCAGCCTTGTCCGGCAGCATCCCATCCGCTCAGCCTCCCTCTTTGTTTCGGCGGTACTCATCCACGGCATATACGACCTTTTCATCATAAGCCCCGGCCTGCCTTCGTTTCTCTCGATTCTGATAGCCCTGGCCGCCCTGGGTTCCTCGCTTCTGGCTCTCTACCATGGCTCCGTAACACCACAATAGAGGCCCCCTCCGCCTCAAAGCGGTCCGGGGCAACAGAGCGGGGCCGGGTGTGTGTTTCTCTCTTGTCCTAATCGGGCGGTTTTATTATACTACAGGCTGAGAAAACCTTAAAAAACTTACCTTTGCGGAGGTTTCCTCACGCAACCAATTTTTTAGTTGAAGGAGAATGCGCCATGTCCGATTCGGACGGCGGCGGCAGTAGCCGCCACAAAAACACATCGATTAAACTGACGGTTTTGGCGTTTTTTCCCTGACGGAAGGGTAGCCCCCTTTCCTCCGGAACGGAACCCATAACCGGGGGAGAGCCCTATGGCAAAAGAAAAACTTCTCGAACTTCTCAATGAAAGTCCTATCAGGGCAGTGAAACTGCGTTCCTGTTTTGAGGATATGAACGCGGTGGATATTGCCGACATCTTTGAAAACGAAAGCAAAGAGCGGATTATCCAGATTTTCCGGCTTCTGCCCAAGAACATGGCGGCGGAGGTTTTTTCCTATGTTGATCCCGATGAACAGCAGATCATTGTCGAGGCTCTTTCGGACAGCGAAGTAGCCGACATCATGAACAAGCTCTTCGTTGACGATGCGGTTGACGTAATCGAGGAAATGCCTGCCGCTGTGGTGAAGCGTCTGCTCCAGAACATCAATCCGGAAAAACGGAAGACCATCAACCAGTTCCTCCAGTACCCCGAAGACTCGGCGGGCAGCATCATGA
>JAIROE010000356.1 GCA_031257715.1 Treponema sp.
CCCTGAAGTGTTCGCCGAATTTCTTTCCGGCGCGGCGGAGGCGGATGTTCTGGCGCTGGAGGGCAATATACTCAAAAACGCCGCGATGCTTGACGCCCTCATCGGTGTGTGGGAGCGGAATTTTTTGGGTTATCCCTGCACGGCGGTGCTTCCATACAGCCAGGCCCTTTCCCGTTTCCCTGCCCACCTTCAGCAGCTTGACATGGAATCGAACGGCAAGCGGGTCAACCGCAATGGTCAGCCCCTTTCCTATTCCACAGGGCCTGTGGTATTCGGGGAGCCGGGAACCAACGGCCAGCACTCCTTTTATCAGCTGCTCCATCAGGGGACCGACATTGTTCCGCTGCAATTTATCGGTTTTACCGAAAGCCAGCGGCTTGACGATCTGGAGGTGGACGGTTCGGCCAGCCAGACCAAACTTGCCGCCAATCTGGCCGCCCAGATTGTCGCCTTTGCCAAAGGCCAGAAAGACGACAACCGGAACAGGGAATTTCCCGGCCGGCGGCCTTCAGGGCTCATATACGGCAAGCGTCTTACCCCGGCTGTTCTGGGGGCCCTGCTTGCCCATTTTGAAAACAAGGTGATGTTTCAGGGTTTTGTATGGAACATCAACAGCTTCGATCAGGAAGGGGTTCAATTGGGCAAAGTGCTTACCAAACGGGTGCTTGCCCGTCAGATGGGAGACCCGGCGCTTGGTTCGTACAGCAAACTTCTGGGGATTATCTAGTATCTGTTCACAAAACCGGTTGCTTTGCGGATAGACAGGGGCTTTTCAAGCCTCAACCTGTCTGGAGCCGTGCGGTAAACTGCCGGAAAAAGGAGATGTCATGAAACAGACAAACGCGGTTCCGGCCGGCAAGGGCTGGGTTTCCAAAAGTACGCGGGATTTCCGGGGTTCCCCCGTGGCCCGCATAGGCAGCGAGTGGATGCTGATTACGGCGGGCGATGATCCGCTTTCAGGTGAATGGAATACCATGACCGCCTCATGGGGAGGCCTCGGGGTGCTCTGGGGCCGGGATGTTGCCTTCATGGTCATACGGCAGTCGCGCCATACCCTGGAATTTGCCGAACGGGCGGGTCTCTTTACCCTTTCGTTCTTCGGCGGCGGCTGCAGGAAAGCCCTGGACTTCTGCGGTGCAAAATCGGGCAGGGATTACGACAAGGCCGCCGAAACGGGACTTACCCCTATTGTGTTCGGAAAGGAAGACGCGGACGGCAAAGCCGCCGGCGCCGTCGGTTTTGCCGAGGCTTCGGAAATCATCGTCTGCCGCAAACTCTACACCCATGATTTTGCGCCCGGCGGCTTCCTCGATCCTTCGATTGACAGCGGATGCTATCCCCAAAAGGATTACCACCGGCTGTTCATAGGCGAAACGCTTGTGATGATGGAGAAAGCCGGCTCTTAACCGGCGCAGAGGGCCGCCGCGAAACGTATGATCCGATCGTAATGTTCGGGGGTAAGCCTGAGGTAGCTGTCCGAAGGGCCGTTGAGGGTGCGCCATGTTTTGGGGATAAGGAGGCGGTCCGCCGTGTTTTGCGGCGTTCCGGAAAGGAGTATGCCGGTAAATTCGGGCCGCAGCCGCAGGAGTGAAGCATAGGACGCCGCCTCATCAGGGGGGAGTGCCGTTATGGTCTGGGCAGGAAGTCCCGCCCGGAGGAACCCCGCGTCGTCCGAAAAGGGAGTGGGGGCAATGAGCACCCTGTCCCACGTAAAGTAATGGGCGGTATCCAGCGCAAGATCCCTTAAGTCCTGAATGAGCTGTCTGGCCCTGATTATCCCCCGGCCCTCTTCATTTCTGAGGAGATGATCGGTGGTGCTGGAAATAACAATGGTGTTCCCCACGCCGCAGGCGTCGAATATGAATATGCGGGCGTCTCCCAGCCCCCCGCGCCGGAGGTAGCCGGCCAGTGAAAAGGCCCCCTGATCTTTCGGCCCTTCTTCCGCGGAGAGTTCCTCTTTGTCGGTCAAGATGATGATCCAGTAACTTGTTCCCTGCTTTCCAAGGCGGACCGCCGTTTTCAGGAGCATGAACACGGCGGCGCTGTTGTCGTTGGCCCCGGAACTGCCTTCCACCCTGTCGTAGTGGGCGACAAGGATCACCGGACTCTGTCCCCTGAAGGGAAAGCCCCCGCCGGCCATGTCCTTTCCCGGAGGAAAAATAAAAAAATGGCGGTTTTCTTCTATAAAAAGTACCACGGAATTAAGGTCAAGCTTTTCGGTCAGCGCGATGAGCAGCCCGTACCGGTCGGCGCCGGGATCGATGAAGTCAAAGAAACGGTCCCAGGGCGGTTCATCGTACGGCTTTCCCCGTATGGACAGACAGCGTCCGCCGGCCGCCATCAACTCTTCCCCGCGGAAAGGGAGAACCAGGACCGGATGCGGCCTGCCGCAAGTGAAAGCGCGCCGAGGAAAGTTCCCCGCCTGCGGCCGTATTTGGCGGAGAAATCCTTCGCCGCATCGAGCAGGGAATATATGCCGTATTTCCGTTTGAGGAAGTCCCAGTGCTTGACGATCCAGACGTAAAGATCGCTTTCGCTTGATCCGGGGAATTTGAGGAGGAGCCATTCGTCTTTTATGATCCGTATGATGGGACTGTAGACATTCCCATACCAGGAAACAAGGGCCTCGGAAAAGGGTATTTCATCTTCCCTGTTCAGATTAAGGTAGTATTTATGCACAAGGATGTGGTTGTAAATGGCATCGTAACAGCCGGGGGTGGTGAAATTTAAATCGTAGTCTCCGGTAAGCTCCCCATAGCCGGTTTTTTCGTAGAAGGTTTCTTTTTCATCGGCGATAAGGGCGGTCTTTAATTCATCGGCGGTCATGTCCGGCCTGATGACGATGTCGCTGGAGAGGCTTGTCACTTCCGCGTCTATGTATTCCACCCCCTGGGCGCGGGCCACGGATACCCGGTGATTCCCGTCGCGGACAAAATAAACGCCGCCTATCTCGTACAGCTGGATGGCGGGCAGGTTGATGTTTCTGATGGAGGCCTGGTCCACCCGCTCCCAGCGGTTCCGCAGATGATCCGAACGGGGCAGAAAATATTTGTTGAAATCCCGGTAGCGGCCTTCACTTCCCACGATAAGCCTGACCGGAACCTGCTTCATGCCCCGGTACGCCTGATTCCTGGGCCGCAGAATTTCCTTCACATCGTTAAAGGAAAGCAGGTTGTCCCTGTCGACATTGAGAAAATTCTGAATCCTCGAAAGAATGGCTTTTCCCCGCGCCCGGGTAAAATCCTCCGCAGCCTGCGCTTTTGCGGTTAAATCCGCTTTCATTTTTAAATCCCCTTTCCCGTATCAATGACATGATGACTGTAGGCGTTAATTACCTGCGTATCACAGTAGGAACTGATCCTGAGATCGGACAGGCTGTAAAGGTGTATGTGCCCGTGAACGAGGTATTTGGGCCTGAAGAACCTCATGAAAGCAAGAAAGCATTTGAATCCCCAGTGGCACTTGTCTTCCCTGTCGTGTATGCCCCGGGGGGAAGCGTGAGTAAGGAGTATGTCCAGATATCTGCCCCGGAAGATGCGGTTGAAGATCAGCCCCGGAAGAAGTTTCAGCATTTCCATTTTCATTCTGAATTCCGTGTACTGGTTTTCCCCGTGGTTGTACTCCATGGAGCCCCCGAGTCCCGCCACAATGAGTCCGTTCTCCATCCTGATTTTGGAGCCTATGTGCACGGCTCCGGAACTGTGTTCAGATACGTCTTCCCAGCCGGATCGTATTTCCTTTCCCGTATAGTAGTTTAATTCCTTGAGATTATGGTTGCCGAAGACAAAGAAAAGCGGTTTGTTGAGGCTTGTCACTACAAATTCAAGATAATCCATGGGAAGATCCCCCGCGCTGAGCACCAGATCGACATCGCCAAAACGCTGCCTGATGGCGTCTGAATACACCAGCGGATCGATCTGGTCGGAGATACAGAGGATCTTCATGTTCGTCCCGCGGTCCCTTCCTTGTTTATTCCCTGGAGCAGTTCCTGCAGTTTTTCCTTGCCGAAAAGCTCTACAGGCCGGGAATTGGCGTAGTCAAGGGCGGCGCGGGAAAAGCCCGCGCTTGTTATTACTACGGCTCTTGGAATATTCTGGTCTTTCGCGTCGTCCAGAATGGAACGTATTTTTGGTTCATCCACCGGATCGGGGCTGCGGTAAAAACGGATGAGGCGGGGCATCTTCCGGGCGTTCCTCCACTTTGCCGAATCATTTTCCACAGCGGTAAATTCACATCCGTCGCCGATGTTTTTGGAACCCTGAACATGAAGATCCATTTTCTGCTCCGCAAGGGATTTGCAGATTTCCACGAATTCCCCCTGGCCCGAGGTAAGATAATCCTTCATGTTGTCGTCCGTCCTGAGTTCCTGATACCGGGAGAGCTTTTCCCCCACATCGCGGAAATTCTTTTTCCGCTCGTAGATCTTCTCCCATTGGGCAATGGCCTTGTCAACATCGCGGATCTTTTCGTAGCACATCCCCAGAAAATAGCGGGCGTAAAGGCTGTCCCCTGAATCCTCGTCGGTAATGGCGCCGGCCGCCCGTTCCAGATCCGGTATGGCGCGTTCCGGGGCGTTGAGCGCCATGAAGCACCCCCCCCGTTCCACCAACGCGCGTATGCGGAACTGGGCGTCCCTAGCGGCCTTCTCAAACAGGGGGAGAGCCCCCTGATAGTTTTTGACGTCTTTCTGGATCTTGCCGAGGAAAAAATGGATCTGGGGATTATCACTCTGGTATTTCAGCGCCACTTCCAGCGCCGCTTTGGCTTCCTTCGTCTTTTTATCCCTGTAGAGCATGGCCCCCAGTTCATAATGGATCTTCCCGTCTTTGGGGGCAAGCGAGGCGGCCTTCCTGAGGTAATTTTCCGCCATGTCCTTGCGGTTCCGTCCGGCAAAGAGCTTGCCGGCGTGGTAGTAGTAATCCGCCCGGTTCGGCATGAGCTTGATGAGCAGGAGGTATTCTTTAAGGGCTTCTTCCTCCTGGTTGTAGCGGATGAAAAGCTGGCCCAAAAGTTCCCTGAATGGAATCTCGGGAATGTTTTTCCCCGAAATGCCTATCTGGTTGGCGGTTTTGAATTCCATCAGCGCCAGTTCATCACGGTTTTCGAGATGATAAGCCGTTCCCAGCCAGTAATGGGCCTCGGCGTTTTTCGGCTCCCGCGCGGCAATTGCCCTGGCCGCCTTGATTACCGTCTGGGTTTTTCCGCGCTTGATGAAGCTTTCAAGGGCTTCAACCCGGCGGGGAACGGCCATGGATTTGACAAGGAAAGTAACGAGGAAAGCTACCCCAACTCCAAGAACGATAATAACAGCCAGCGCTATAGTCATATTTCCTGTTTCCCCGTAATAATGTAGTATATTTATACTGTTAATCTGTAGATTAATTACTTTCTTTCCCCATGTCAAAGGGAAGGAAACGAGGGAGGGTGATTTGCGTTTTGGAACGGGTATAAACAGGGCCCGAAGGCCGTGTTCTGCCGTCACCGGGGGCTTTCTTGCCGCCGTGGTCCTGTTGTACGCGGGAAGCGCGTACGGACAGAGCAATTTTTCCCGGGGTGAAGAGCTTTTCATGCAGAACAAGCCGAGGGAGGCGCTGGTGTTTCTTGAAAACACCGTGGCCGAAGATCCTTCCCATGTGAGGGCTTCCCTGTACCTGGGAATCGCCTATCAGCAGCTTGATCGCGTTGATGAGGCCATCGCCGTCTACCGCAGGATACTTCCCAGGGGGGGCGGGGAGACCGCCCGCATTGCCTATAATCTGGCGAACGCCTATTATACCAAAGGGAACGCCGTTTTCGCGGAACAGTTTTATTCCCAGGCTGTCGAAGCCGATCCCGCTTACGCCCCGGCGTATCTTAACCGGGCGAACGCCAGGGTAAAGAACGGGTCCTTGAGGGAGGCCCTCCCCGATTACGAGATGTACCTGACGCTGGAGCCCCGTTCCCCCAAGCGCCCCCGGATAGAACAGCTTGCCGCTTTTATCCGGGAGGAATTTGCCGCCGAAGAACGGCGGCGGCTTCTGGCGGAAGAAGCGGCCCGGGCCGAGGCGGAACGGAAACAGCGGCTTTTGGATGAAGTTTCCGCTTCGCTCCAGGCCGCGGCCGATGAAAGCAGGGGACTTTCCGCCGGCGCGGAGGAAGTGCGGGGTTACGAGGGGGAATTTGAACTTGAATAGGAACGAGGAGAATAATTGAATGAACAGAAAAACGCTCTTGATTGCGGGTATTGCCGGTGTCGTCCTTTTGGCGCTGCTTGTCTCGGGCGCGGCCTTTCTTCTGTTGAAGAAGGGCGGCGGAAACCGGTCCGTTACCAATGCCTCCGCCGAAACGGAGGACCTTTCGAGACGGAATATTCTCAATCTGGTCCGGGACTATATTGAACAGGGTGAATACCAGCGCGCGCTGGATCATCTGGACAGCCTGCTCATCGCCGATTCCGGTGATGCGGAAGCCAGGGAACTGCGTGACGCCGCGCTCCGGGAAAAGGCCGCCGCAAGCGCCGCGGCGAATGCCGCCGCCGCGGAATCGGCGGCCGCGCTTGCGGCCGGCGTGCTTGGCGCCTCCCGGGACCGGAGCGCCCTTTCGGCCGGAGGAGAGGCGGCCGCCCGCGAACGGGAAGAGCGGCTGCGCGCGCAGGAAGCGGAAGCCGCCGCCGGGGCTGCCGCCGAAGCCGAACGGAGAGCGGCCGCCGAAGCCGAGGCCGCCCGCCGCCGCGCCCAGGAGGAAGAACTTGCCAGGGCGTCCCGTGAACTGCAGGCCCAAATGCGCGCTGTAAACGATCTGGTGTCGCAGGGAAAGGAGCGGCTCGGGAAGGATGACCTTCCCGGCGCGGCGGCGGTATTTGCCGATGCCCGTTCCCGCATGCCTCCGGGGGAAACCCGCTTTGAGGCCCAGAAGCTGGCCGACATGGCTGAGGGTTATTACGGCGTATACGCCCGTAATCCGAATACCGAGACCGGCGCGCAGGCGGCGCGGGAAGCGACCGCCCTTGCCTCGGAATCGGCAAAAAAAGATCCTGAACAGGCGCAGCCCCATTCAATACTGGGAAAACTCTACCGCGATCTTCACCAGTGGGATAATGCCGCGGCCGAATTCAGGGAGGCGGTGCGGCTTGAGCCTGATAACTACCTCTATTCGTTTGATTTGGGCCGGGTTTATTTCAGCGGCAGGAAATATGCCGACGCGCGCCAG
>JAIROE010000018.1 GCA_031257715.1 Treponema sp.
GGGGCGGAGCCCTGGAGCGAAAACATGAGGAAGGAAATAGAATCCCGCTACAACATGAAGGCCTACGACATCTACGGCCTTACTGAAATCATAGGCCCCGGCGTTTCTTTTGAATGCGAGGCCCAGAACGGCCTTCACATCAACGAGGATCTCTTCTATCCGGAAATCATCAATCCCGAAACGGGAAAGGTCCTCCCCGACGGCGAAAAGGGGGAACTGGTGTTCACCACCCTTACCAAGGACGGCACCCCCCTGCTCCGCTACCGGACACGGGACATCACATTCTTCATGCGGGAGTCCTGCGAATGCGGCCGTACCACGGTCCGCATGCACCGGCTTTTCGGACGTACCGACGATATGCTCATCATACGCGGGGTTAACGTATTCCCCAGCCAGATCGAGCAGGCCCTCATTGAAATCGAAGGGACGGAGCCCCAGTACCTTATCGTGGTAAACCGGGGGGAATCCCATCTGGATGAAGTCGAGCTGCAGGTGGAGGTCAAAAAGGAATTTTTCAGCGATGAAACACGGGATCTTGAAGGGCTCAGATCCAGAATAGAAAATGTCATGAAGTCAAAGCTCCAGATTTCCGTCAGGGTCAAGCTGGTGGAGCCCAAAACCATAGAACGCTCGATAGGCAAGGCAAAACGGGTCGTGGACAACAGGAAGATTTAAGGGACCGGAGCGTATGTTCTGGAGAAATTTGGCAATATGCGGTATGATTATGATGACAGCAAAGGAGCGGATATGGACATAAAGCAAATTTCGGTATTTCTTGAAAATAACGCGGGGCGTCTTGCGGAGGTGACCCGCGTCCTTGCCGAAGGGGGGATCAACATCAGGGCCATTTCCATCGCCGATACGGCGGATTTCGGCATCCTCCGCCTTATCGTTGACAAAAACGACGACGCGGTAAAGACCCTTAACGGCGGAGGCTTCACCACCCGTCAGACCAGCGTGGCGGCCGTGGAAATAAACGACACGCCGGGAAGCCTTGCCGCCGTGATGGAGCTTTTCAGCAAAAACAACGTCAACATCGAATACCTTTACGCCTCCCTTGAAGGTCAGGCCGGAAAGGCTGTGGTGATCTTCAAACTGGAGGATCACGAAAAGGGACTTGCCATCATCAAAGAAAACGGCCTTTCCACCATAGATCATTTTTAATATGAAAGTCCTCATGGTTTCAAGCGAGGCCGTTCCGTACGCCAAAACAGGGGGTCTTGCCGATACCGTTTCGAGCCTTTCGGCGGCCCTCGCCGCGCTTGGTCATGAGGTGCGTATCGTCATTCCCCGTTACTATTCGGTGGACAAAAGCGGCCTTGAAATGCTCCCCGGCGCCATGGGTGTTCCGATGGGAGGCCGCGAAGAATGGAGCGCGGTCTACACCGCCCTCCTTCCCGGCTCCCCCCAAAAACCGGTGAAGGTTTACTTCATCGATCATGAGGCTTTCTTCGGCAGGGACGGGATTTACGGGACCCCTTCGGAGCCTGATTTTCTTGACAACCCCCGGCGTTTTTCATTTTTCTGCCGGGCCGCCTTTCAGCTTTGCAGAAAAACAGGCTGGTACCCCGACATACTCCACGCCCATGACTGGCCTGCCGCCATGGCCGCGGTCTACCTGAAATTCGCCGAACGGGCCGGCGGAAGCAGGGGAGGCTTTGAAAAAACCCTGTCGCTGCTCACCATTCACAATCTGGGTTATCAGGGGATCTACAGCAGGGACAATTTTAATTATGCGGGCCTGGGCTGGGATGTGTTTTACAACGCCGGGTTTGAAGACTGGAACATGATGAACCTGCTCAAGGCGGGGCTCTACAGCGCGGACAGGCTCAATACCGTTTCTCCCAATTACGCTTCGGAAACAATGACCGCGGGCCTGGGCTTCAGGCTTGACGGGGTCCTCCGTTTCCGCAGCGCCGATTATTCGGGCATACTCAACGGCATAGACGGTTCGATCTGGAACCCCGCGAAAGATCCGTACCTCGACTTTCATTACACCGCCGAAAGCATGGCGGGCAAGGCAAAGGCAAAGGAAGCCCTTCAGCGGGAATTTTCTCTTCCTCCCGATAAAAACGCCCCCATCATCGGTATGGTGACGCGCCTTACCGGACAGAAGGGCGTGGGGGAGCTGTTCGGACCCGGCTACGGATCGGCGTGGTCCATCTGCCGGGACATGAACGTGCAGATGGCGCTCATGGGATCGGGGGAAGCCTGGTGCGAAAACGAAGTGATGAGCCTTTCATCCCGTCTGTCCAATTTCAGGGCAAAGACAGGCTACAGCGAAGCCTTAAGCCATCTTGTCGAGGCGGGGAGCGATTTCTTCCTCATGCCAAGCCGTTATGAGCCATGCGGGCTCAACCAGATGTATTCCCTTGTCTACGGGACCCTCCCCATAGTCCGCAATACCGGGGGGCTTGCCGATACGGTGGAAAATTTCAACCAGGAAACCGGAACGGGAACGGGCTTCATGTTCGACGATCTTACCCCGCAGGCCATTTACAACACCGTAGGCTGGGCGGTGTGGGCCTGGTACAACCACCGCGAAAAGATAGAAGCCATGCGTATCCGTGGCATGAAGCAGGATTTTTCATGGGAAAAATCGGCAAAAAAATATGAAGAGATCTACGAAAGCCTCAGGGAAAGAACTTTATGAGTACTTTTGAACAGCGTATCCGTGTCGATTCCCGTCCGCGCGCCCCCGGCGCTTCGATGGTGTCTGGCAAATGTTACCGTTTTACCGTACTGACCGGATCGCTCCTCAGGCTGGAATACGCGCCGGACGGTGTTTTTGAGGACAGGGCGACGCAGGTTGTGCTGAACCGCGATTTTCCCGTACCGGAGTTCACTGTTGAAGATACCGGCCCGTCCCTTGTCATCGTGACGCCTTCATTCAGGCTTGTGTACAATACGGGGGATCCTTTGCATGAGGAGCCCGTTCCCTTTACGAGGAACAGTCTTCAAATTCACGTGACATGTCCGGGGTCTCCCCACGGAAAACTCTGGCATTACGGCGACAGGCCCGGAAATCTCGGCGGGACAACCCGTACCCTTGACGGGGCGGACGGGGAAGTTCCCCTCGAAGACGGCCTCCTCAGTGAATCGGGCTACGCGATCCTTGACGACGGCGCTTCCATGATCCTCCGTGAAGACGGATGGGTTGAAAGCCGGCGCGGGGGCGCAACCGATCTGTACTTCTTCGCCTATGCCCATGATTACCGCCGCTGCCTCAGGGATTTTCAGTACCTTGCGGGTCCCGCCCCGCTCCTTCCCCGTTACGCCCTCGGGAACTGGTGGAGCCGTTACTACCGCTACACCGAAGAAAGCTACAGGGCGCTCATGGCGCGTTTCGAAACCGGGCGCATTCCCTTTTCCGTGGCTGTCATAGACATGGACTGGCACCTCGTGGACGACGTTCCCCCCGAATACGGGCACGGCTGGACGGGCTACACCTGGAACCGGAAATTCTTCCCCGATCCCAAACGCTTTCTCGCGTGGCTTCATGAACGGGGGCTGAAGGTCACGCTCAATGTGCATCCCGCCGACGGGATACGGGCCTTTGAAGACGCGTATCCCGAAATGGCGAAGGCGATGGGCATGGATCCCGCCGCGGGGGAACCGGTTCTTTTTGACTGCGCCAATCCCCTGTTTCTCAAGGCGTATTTCCAGGTGGTGCATCACCCGATGGAAGACGACGGCGTTGACTTCTGGTGGATAGACTGGCAGCAGGGCGGCGTAACGAAAATACCCGGCCTTGACCCTCTCTGGATGCTCAACCACTATCACTACCTGGATTCCGCGCGGCGGGGCGCCCGTCCGCTCACGTTCTCGCGTTACGCGGGACCGGGGAGCCATCGCTATCCTGTCGGTTTTTCGGGCGATACGATCATCACCTGGGAATCCCTGGACTTCCAGCCCCGTTTTACTTCTTCCGCCTCGAACATCGCCTACGGCTGGTGGAGCCATGATATAGGCGGGCACATGAAGGGATACCGCGATGACGAACTCACCGTACGCTGGGTACAGCTTGGCGTATTTTCTCCCGTCAACCGGCTCCACAGCAGCAACAACGAGTTTTCCTCCAAGGAGCCCTGGACCTATTCACAGCCGGCGGCGGGCATCATGGGTGAATACCTCCGCCTGCGGCACCGCCTCATTCCCTATCTTTACGCGATGAACCGCCGCGCCGCGTTTGAAGGAGAACCGCTCGTCCAGCCCATGTACTACGCCGAACCTGAACGGGCGGAAGCCTATCAGGTTCCCAATGAATATTACTTTGGAACCGCCCTTGTCTGCTGCCCCATCACAAAACCGCTTGACAGGGAAGCGGGGGCGGCTCCCTTCAGGGCCTGGCTCCCGCCCGGCCTCTGGTTTGATTTTTTCAACGGACGTTCATATTCGGGCGGAAGGCGCCTTACGCTCTGGCGCCCCCTTGAACACATGCCCGTACTGGCGCATGCGGGCGCGGTTATCCCCATGGCGATGCCGGAACCTTCCATCACGGAGGAAGGCGGCGCGGCGCTCAATTCAACGGAAAATCCTTCGGCGCTTGAGATCCTCGTCTTTGCCGGGGAAGACGGCGCCTTTCACCTTTGGGAAGACGACGGTTCGGCGGCGGCGGAAAACTGGGCGGATACCCTTCTGGAACTGAAATGGCATGAAAGGCGCTTCACCATTTACCCCGCAGAAAGGCGGCCGGGAAAGGGAGGCGGAACGGAGGGAACCACCGGCATTCTCCCCGCAAAACGGCGCTGGCGCCTTGAATTCCGGGGCTTTGAAAATACCGCCGTCAGAGTGAACGGCAAAACCGCACAGACCTCGTACAACGGCGAAATCAACTCCCTCGTCGTGGAAATTCCCCCGTCGCCGGCCGGTGAAAGGTTTGACGTACGGTTCGACAAAACCGAATGCAGGGGAAACAACACCAGCGACGGCATATACCGTTTTCTGCTGCGCGCGCAGATGGACTACGGCCTCAAGGAGCAGGTAACGCGCGTCGTTGAAGAAGCCCGTTCACCGGCGGAGGCAATCGCCTCGCTTGCTTCCCTTGACCTTTCGGAACCGGTATTCGGCGCACTGACCGAAATGCTTGCCGCCAATCCGTCATAAAGAAACAGTTCCGTCATTTCCCCGGTACGACCGTTACTTCCATTACCCTGTGCCGGAATACCTTTGCCACCGTGACGGTAAGATCCCCATAAACAAAACTGTCCCCCGCGCGGGGCGGGCCCGGCAGGGATTCCATGACCCAGCTTCCTACCGTCGTGTTCCACTTTCCTTCTTCCCCGCGTTCGACATGAAAAAATTCAAGGAAATCCTCAAGGCCCGTCCTGCCCAAAACCCGGTAACGGTTTTCCCCCGCGGCGGAGATCTCCTCGATAACTTCATCATGCTCATCCCAGATTTCTCCCACAAGCTCCTCAACAATATCCTCAATGGTCACTATCCCCAGCGTACCGCCGAATTCATCCACCAGAACCGCCATGTGGGATTTTTTTTCCTGAAGGGTCTTTAACAGCTTTGAAACTTTCATCGCCCTGTTGACGTAGACTACGGGCTTGACGACGGACGCCGCCTCCTCGCCCGCCTTCATGACCCTGTGGTGAAAATCCTTCAACAGTATAACCCCGGTGATGTTGTCTATTGTGTCCCGGTATACAGGCAGCCGTGAAAAACCGGTTTCCGCAAATTTAACGTCTATCTCATCCGGCGCGGCGTCAAAGGGGACGGCCATCACGTCGATGCGGGGCGTATATATTTCGCCCGCGGTGACATCGTCAAATTCTATCACCTGGCGGATCATCTCCTCTTCCTGCCTGTTGATCCCCCCTTCCCTGCGCACTTCCCCGACAAAGGTAAGCAGTTCGTCTTCCGTTACCGGCGCTCCGCCCTTTACCCTGAAAAACCTCACGATACATTTTTTCCAGTAACTTACAAGAAAATTAAGGGGGGTAAGAATAAATACCAAAAGCCGGAGAACGGCGGCGGAAGCCATGGCGGTACGCTCGGGCGCTTCTTTTGCAAGGGTCTTGGGTGAAATTTCCCCGACAACAAGGACCAGAACGGTCATCACGACGGTGGCGATGCTTACCCCGGCGTTTCCGAAGAAGCCGACAAACAGCGCGGTTGCCAGCGCCGAGGCCGCGATGTTGACGACGTTGTTTCCAATGAGAATCGTTGAAAGGAGCCTGTCGTATTTTTCAAGGAGTTCCAGCGCAAGGGCGGCCTTCCTGTTTTTTCCGGCAAGGTTTTTGAGCCGTATGCGGCTTGCCGCGGAAAAACCGGTTTCCCCCGCGGAAAAAAAGGCGGAAAGAAGAAGCAGCAAAACAAGGACTATGATTATCCCCGCCGTGTGGTAATCCATGCTTTATCCAGTGCTCTCCCGGGACAAACTACAGGCGCCGGGCGGAATCGAACCGTCGCATAATGGTTTTGCAGACCACTCCCTTACCGCTTGGGTACGGCGCCGTTGGGCGGCCCTTGCGGAACCGCAATGTAACCATACCAAAAACCCGGGGGTTTGTCCATAGCCAAACGCCCAGGGCGGCCCGCGGCGTTTGGCCGGGGACTTTCGGTGGGGCCGAAACTCCTCGCGGGACCGGGAGCCAAAGTACATGCCGGTGACCTGAAGGAAATTCGGCCAAAAGAAGTCTTCCGTAAAACGCCTTTTACGGCGATAATAAAGAGTATGTTGAAGGAGCACTTTCTTTTGCGGGGACATTCCGGCCCCTTCCGCGCCGTTTTTTTCTTCTTATTCGCCGCCGTTTCGCTTCCCCTGGCCGGACAGGAAACCATCTTCGCACCCTTTGTATCCCGGCTGGAGGCCGAGTTAAAGAACAACCTCCTCCGCCTTTCCTGGCTTGATTCCAAGGATGCCCGGGGGCCCGTCTACATCTTCCGTTCGTCCCGCCCCTTTACTGATTCGAACGATCCGGCCCTTGTCGATCCCGTGACGGTCCCTTACGGCACACAGTCCTGGGTGGATGAGCCGGATAATGCCGGAACCGTCTATTACTTCGTCGCCGCAAGCGATGAACAGGGACGGCGTTACAACATATTCATCCCGGACGGCAATATGGCCGCACTGGGGATTGAAGGCGGTTCCCGCCCCCCTGATCCCGGGATCTTCGGCATTGAGGCCGCGGTAGAAGGGGAAAAGGTGATCCTTTCATGGCGCGCCGCCGCGGCGGCCCGGAGCGCAATCCTGTACCGGAGCTCAAGGCCCCTGCGTGACACCGGGGATCTTCTGGGCGCCGTCATCGTACAGACAGGTCCCGTCCCGCCCTTTACGGATTTCCCCGCCCCCGGCATTCCCTGGTACTACGCGGTTGTTTTTGAGGATGAGCTTGCCGGCGGTTCGGTGCGAATGATCCCTGGCGGCAACGTCACGGCGGAAGCGGTGCGGGTACGGCCGGAAGCGGAGGGCCATGGCGAGCGGTTTGAGATGCGCTCCATACCCCTGCCCCTCGTCTCCATTACCAACGCGGTAAAAGGAGCGGACGCTTCGGACGAGCTCGGCGCGCCCGTTTCAATTTCGCCCGAAGCGGCAAAGGCGGCTTCCGGCTTCACAACGGAACGGGGTGTCCTTCCGCCCAAACAGCCCCGTGCCTTCAGGGAAGATCTGCAGGCCCCCGCGGGGGGCGAGGAATCCACGCTCCGCGCGATAGTTCAGGGGTCCTTTGCGGGAAGGGATTGGGAAACCAGCAGGACGGAACTCATCCGCTATCTTTCCGTTCCCCGTTCGCCCCTTCCCCTGGCCAGGGCCCATTTCTACCTGGGGCAGGCCTGGTATTTTTCCGAAAACTACCGGGAGGCCCTCATTGAATTTCTTGCGGTGCAGTCCCGGTATCCCCAGGAGGCGAACGAGTGGATAGAGGATACGCTGTCGCGTCTCATTAATTAGGGCTTGTCACAAAGCCTCCGCTTTGCGGGCAGGCGTTAAAAAGGAGCACTGAACCCAAGGCCGGCAAAGAACCCGCTCCGTCCCGAATGGTTTCTGTATCCAATCTCGCACTTTACCGTTTTGGGAAGGAAAAAAGTCTTCCATCCGATTCTCCAGAGGAACCGTATCCCCGCGCTGAAGAGAAACTCGTTTAATTTCAGCGCCGTCAGGTTGTACGGATTCTGGCTGTCCCTTGACTGGTTGAACCGGAAAGGCTGTCCATCGGTAAAATCGTACATGAAATTTTCTACAACAAGGTAATTTGCCGAAACAAAGGGGCCCAGAATTATGTTGTTTCTGAACAGCAGGTTCCAGTACAAACCGGGATTAAGAAAATAAAATTTGTCTATATCCAGATCCGAATTCCTGTGAAAATACCCTGAAAACCGTATGAGTTCGTATTCAAATCCGAAATGGAGTGTTTTGTGTTCAATGAAAAATTCCCCCAGAGCGATGGCCATTTCAAAATTGTACTGTTCGTCTTTTTTTTCGGGCTGGTTCTGGTGGAGAGAGGGGAGATTCATTCCCCCGCCGAAGGAAACAATATTGGGGGAAATTTCAAACCGGTCGAAAAAATTTCCGGCGGCGGCGGAATGGCGCGCCGCGGCAAGAAGCGCGGCGGTACAAAGGCCCCTCAAAAACAAATTCCGCATGATCCCCAAAGACCTGCCCCGTTCACCGCAGCGTCCGCAAAAGGCCCCTGAGTTCCGGGTTCATTCCGGTTTCAGGCGGGGGGACGTTTTCGTCCTTTTCGGCCTTGAGGATGATTTCATCGTCAATGCCGATGCGGTCAAAAAAGCCGTTCCGGACAAGAACCCCCGACGCGACTTCCTCATCGGCGTTCTCCACGGTCAGAGAGCCCACGAGATCGTCCGTGGTATACGAGAGGCCTATCCCTTCATTGAGGACAATGGGGCTTCCCTTCTTTACCACATCGTACACATTGCCCGCCGCAACGCCGTCCGCACGGCCCTTGTCGATAAGGCCCTGTGCCTGGCGCCTCGCGATTAACCCGGCGCGGAAAGGCAGAGAGGCGGCAAACTGTTCGACTATTCCCCTTGCGGCGTTCCTCAGCCTGTCCCCCCCGGTACGGTACGTGTTAAAAACCCCCGCCCGCGACCCGGTACGGCCCACATAGAGTTCTCCCTTCAGGGAAAGATCCCGTTCGTTTTCGGAGGCGGAAACAACGATAAAATAATCCGCCCCGGCGTCCCGCGCGGTACGGTACGCCTGCGAGAAGGAAGGCTGCCTGAGTTCCAGATCCAGCGCCTGTATATTCCGGTCGTGAATGAGGAGTTCCCTGATGTAGGAAGCCGCCACCGCGCCTGAATCGGCGTGGTAAAAGCTTGACTGCGAAGCCACGGAAAAGACCGCGGCTTTCCAGTGCCGCTTCGCGGCGTCTACCACGGGATTCACCTGCCAGCGCCGGTACAGGGCGCTCCGCAGCAGGGAATCGTAGGCTTCAACCGCGTCGTTAAGGCCGCGATCGGCAAGCCCCAGGTCCTGCATGAACCGGAGTTCCTCAAAATACCGGGCGGGATAGCCCTGAAGCCGGAGGAGTTCCGCGTATTCCCGCCTGTCCCGGGCATAGGGATTGAGCCTTAGTCCGCGCCTGTATTCAAAGAGGGCCTGATCGTTGAGATTGGCGGCACGGAAATTCTTCGCGCGGCCGAAATGCCAGGAAGCCCAATAGGCGCGGCGGGGATCTTCCTTTCCCGTACCGCTTTCCTCAAGCGAAGTGGTTCTGACAAGAAGGTCCTCAAGGATGAAACGGATGAATTCATCCTCCGCGTCGACAGAGACCGCGCCCGAAAGAACACTCAGGGCGTCGGCGGAACGCCCCATCCTCATATAGGAAAGGCCCTTGAGATACCATGCGCCCGCATCTTCGCGGTCCGCCGCAATGGCCTCGTCGGCAAGCCGCGCCGCTTCCTCGAACTGACCGGCCCGGTAGCGGAGCTTCGCGAGGAGCGACAGGGCCGGCCTGAAACCGGGCCGGTAGCTCAGCGACTGACCGGCGTAGGTTATCGCCTGCGAAAGGCGGTCCCCGAGGCTTTCAAGATAGGCGGCGTAGTAATAGGTACGGTAATCCCCGGAATGCGCGGCGATGGTCCGTTCCATATAGGTCCCCGCGGTTTGCATATCGCCGAGTGAGGCGGAAACGAGAGCCAGCGAAATGAGGAGCCGCCTGTCGTCGGGATAGCGCCTTGCCGCCTCACGGTAACGGATCAGGGCGTCGGAGGAACGGCCGCGGGCTATATCCAGTTCGCCCGCCGCAAACAGCGCCTCGCGGTTGTAGGGCTCGCGGGCAAGCACGCCGGAGATCACCGAAGAGGCGGCGTCAAGGCGGCCAAGAGCGATGAGAATAAAAGCCTCAAGGTTGGCGGCCTGCATATTTCCACGGGCAAGGACGCGGGCCTTGCGGACCCATACCAATGCCTCGTCATATTCGCCCAGTTCGTAGTAACACTCGGCAAGGGCGGCGGTTCCTTCGGCGTGCGCGCCGTTCAGGGCAAGGCATTCGATGAAGGATTCCGCCGCGGCGTACCAGTCCTCTCCGGCCATGGCCCGCAGCCCTTCCTCATAGTAATACGCCGCGCCGGACGACTGCGCCGGAAGGGAGGCGGCCGAAAAGAAAACGGCCAAAAGGATGAAAAAAAGGGATTTTTGCGGACCGCCGCATGGGGGTTTTTTCATGATTCGCCTTCACCGTGAAGCACAATCTTCACCGTATTGATCTTATGTCCGTCCATATCCTGAACGATAAAATCATTTCCCCGGTACACCGCCTTTTCGTAGGTGACGGGGATCTTGCCGAAAAGATCAAACACAAAACCGCCCAGGGTGTCGAAGTTTTCCCTGGGAAGTTCGACGCCCGTTTCCTCGGAAAGATCCTCCAGGTTGACGCGCGCATCGCAAAGCCAGATCCCTTCGCCCAGCTTCACGATGTCTTCGGTCTCATGATCGAATTCATCCTGAATGTCGCCGACGATTTCTTCAATGATGTCTTCCATGCAGACTATGCCGGAAACACCGCCGTATTCATCCACCACCACGGCGATATGAACCCGGCGGCGGCGCAGTTCGCGGAGCAGATCGTCGATATGCTTGGACACAGGCACAAAGAAAGGTTTGCGGAGCAGTTTTTTTATGTCAAAGAATTCGGAGGCGGATTCCGCGGGGGTTTCCCTGATCAGCGCCTTGAGCACGTCTTTTACATAAAGTATGCCCGTGACATTGTCTATTGTGTCCTGATACACCGGAAAACGTGAATGTTCGCTTTCGGCCATGCAGCCCAGAAGTTCGCCCCGTGAAGCATCGGCGGAAAGAAACTCCGTGTCGGTACGGGGCACCATGACCTCCTTGACGGTAGTCCCGGAAAGCTCCATTACCCCCTTTATCATCTCTTTCTGATCCGTTTCCAGGACGCGGTAGCTTTTCCTGTCTACCCCGCCGGGCTTTTTGAAGAAACCGGCAAAGGATTTCATACGGCCTCCACGGAAGCGCATTCTTCCCGGGGAATGATCCGCTCCCCGGCAAGGCGGGCAAGGATGCGTTCCTGAAGCCGCAGCATGGGCTCCCCTTCGCCGTTACCCGCGTGATCCATGCCGTCAAGATGAAGGACGCCGTGAACAAGGAGGCGGCGCAGTTCTTCATCCTCCGTAACATGAAAAGAACGGGCGTTTTCACGGAGGGTGTCAAGAGAAATGACGATGTCCCCCGGCAGGCAGCGGCCGCCGGGCAGGGACGCGCCAAGAGGGAAGGACAGCACGTCGGTCGCCTCGTCCTTCTTCCTGAAACGGGCGTTGAGGGAGCGGATATACCCGTCGCCGCAGAACAGCACCGAAAGATCCCAGCCGTCCCGGCCGAGCCGGGCAAGAACCTTGCGGAGAAAACGGCGGACTTTCCCGTTCCAGGAAGGTAAGGGAACCTCTTCGGCGGAAACATCTATACGATTCATGACAGGCCTTCCCCATTTCGGAGCGCTTCTTTGGAAAGAACTTCCCTGAGGGGCGCTTCCTTCGCCTGTTTGGGATACTCGATACGGGAATGGTAGTGCCCCGCCAGCACCCGGACAAAAGCGTTCTTTATCATCTCCAAATCCCGGAAAGTAAGTTCACTTTCGGCAAGCTGCCCGTGTTCAACTTTGGCGGTAAAAAGTTCCTGAATGAATTTCTCCATCCTGCCAACGGTCGGCTTGTTGAGGGTACGCACCGCGGCTTCCGTCACATCGGCAAGCATGACCACCGCCGATTCCCGCGAGCGGGGAGGATTTCCCGGATAGGTAAAATCCTCCATGTTCACCTGGATCTCCTGTTTAAGGGCCTTGTTGTAGAACCAGCTTATCACGGAATTGCCGTGATGCTCCGCGATAATATCAATCACCTGCCGGGGAAGCCCCAGGCTCCGCGCCTTTTCCACGCCGAGTTTGACATGGCTGCGAATCACCGTGGCCGAAAGCCGGGGCGGTGTATCATCATGCTTGTTGTAGACCGTCTGGTTTTCCACAAAATATTCAGGCTGCTCCATCTTGCCTATATCGTGATAGTAGGCCCCCACGCGGGCAAGCAGGGGATTGGCCCCTATATCCTGACAGGCCGCCTCGGCAAGATTCGCCACCATGATGGAATGACCGTGGGTCCCCGGCGCCGTGGTAAAAAGCCGCTTCAGGATGGGCGCGTTGAGATCCGACAGTTCCATGAGCCTGAAGGAAGTCGCCGCGTTCAGGGCCTGCTCCAGCGGCGGCAGAAAACCCAGCACCAGCATACCCGAAGCCAGCCCGTTAAAACCGGCCCAAAAAAGAAGGGGAGGCCAGGAAGCGGGCCCCGAACGGCGGGAGAGGATGATGATCGCTGCCGCCGTGATGTTCGCAAGGGCGATGATGACGCCCGCCCTGACAAGGTCCATCCTTTTTTGGGCGCCCTTGAGGGCGTAAGAAGCGGCCACAGCGGAAACAAGGGCGAAAACATACGAGGACATATCGAAGGAACCGGTGAGGAACACGCCGAGGGGAAGAATCATGGCCAAAAACAGGGCAAGCTGCGGCGTCACAAGAATAGCCGGAAGCATTACCGCGAGCGCGGTAGGAAGGACCATGGAAACGGGCAGGGAATCCAGGGAAAGCCTGCCGGCAAAGACCGCCGTCATGAAATACAGGGACACAACCGCGGCAACAAGATAAATTTCCCGATCGGAAAGGGAACGCCCCGCGATCTTTTGCCGGCAGAAAAACACAAGAAAGACATAGAGCAAAAGGAGGATCAGGACCCGGCCCGCGATGCCGCGGGGGTCCCGTTCAGGACGGGTCATGCCAAGCGCCCTGAGTTCCCTCATGTCTTCTCCGGTAACGACAAAGCCTTTTCTGATTACCCGCCTGCCCCGCTCGATGTGCTTAAGCACAGGCTCGACACGGACCAGCGTTTCGGCGACCCGCTGGCGGGTATCCCCGGAAGAAAAAAACACGTTTTCCTTTATAAAGGGAAGGAGCATGTCCGCCGCGACGGCCGCGAAGGACGGGGGAAAACCGCCGCCCGAGGCATGGGAACGCACCGCCTCGCCCGCGGTCTTCAGGGTAATAACGTCTCCGTACGACACCAGTTCCTTTTCCGTGCGGGAGCCGTTAGTGGAAAGGAGTTCCGCGACATCGGGATTGTACGGTTCAAGATCCAGATCCGAAAGGGCGAAGATCCCCTGTTTGACAAGCGCGGCAAGCACCGTCCCGCCATATTCCGCGAAAGGGACCGGAGAGGCAAACCACGCATCAAGGGCCTCCCACGAAAAATAACCGGGATACTCGGCCTGTACGGAACGCTTGGCGGCTTCGGCCGAAAGGCCCCCCTCCGCAAGCCCGTTAGAAAAGACGGCAAACCTGTTCCAGTCCCCGAGAATCCTTCCGTCCGCGTCCCCGGAAAAGCGAAACACCGCAGGGACAAGCCGCGCCTGGGCTTCCCTGCGAAGCGCGGTGGCCTCTTCATCCACATAGCTCACATCTTCGTGGGCCACGACATCCTGCTCGGCGACCTTGCCCTCCTCAAATTCCCCCATGTCCTCCAGAACCCCGCCGCGGTTCATGTTCCCCGCCACAACAAGGATAACGGCAAGGAGGGCGGCAAGGCTCGCCGCCGCCGGACCGGACCGGAAGCCCGAAATACGGAGAGTGGACTTCACCTTTTCAAAATGTTCCCAAATGTTCTTCACGGCTCCGAATCTCTTTCGGCGGCGTCATACGCCTCTATGATTTTTTTGATAAGGGGATTCCGCACGACATCGGAAGTATGGAGCCAGGAAAAATATATGCCGTCCACCCCTTCGAGGACGGAGACGGCCTGGAGCAGCCCCGAATCGACGCGCCGGGGAAGATCGATCTGGGTAATATCGCCTGTAATCACCGCGCGGGACCCCTCCCCTATTCGGGTAAGAAACCTCTTCATCTGTTCCCTCGTGGTATTCTGGGCTTCATCCAGAATCACCGCCGAATCGTTCAGGCTCCTTCCCCGCATGTACGCCAAAGGGGCTATCTCTATGGTCCTGGTTTCTTCCATGCGGCGTATGACCTCAAAGGGAACAAGCGATTCCATGGCGTCGTACAGGGGCCGCAGGTAAGGATGTATCTTCTGGGCAAGATCGCCGGGAAGAAACCCCAGGCTTTCCCCCGCCTCTACCACCGGACGGGTCAGCACAAGCTTACGGAGCTTCTTTGACAGCACCAGCCGCAGCGCCTCCGCAATGGCAAGGTAGGTTTTCCCCGTACCGGCGGGCCCCACGCCGAAACTGATGTCTGAAGCGCGCATCCCCCGTATATAGGCGGCCTGATTCCTGCTCCTGGGATACACACGGCCGAAACCGCGGGGAATATGAATCACCTGCCCCTGATCGTCTTCCGCACTGCCGGTTTCCCCCGGATCGCCGGCAAGTGAACGGACATAATCCGGCGTCGGATATTCCCCCTCACGCACCACCGCGATAAGATTGTCCATCATCATCCTGAAACGCCGCCGGCCGGCCTCATCCGCCCCTTCAAGCCTGATTTCGTTGCCCCGGGCGGCTATCCGGCCCCCCAAAGAGCCTTCGATAAGCCTGAGATTCCCGTCATTTGCGCCGCAAACCCCGGACAGAAGATCCTTGCTGTCCAGGACTATCGTTATGCTGTCCTCCAACTATACTCCATCCAAAGAAAGTGTATAGCTCCGCCGTATGCTCGTCAATGGTCAAACCGCAAACGGCGCGGGCGTTTGCGGTTTGACCGGGGAGTTTTTGCGGGTTTCTGGCCGCAAAAACTCCAGGGGCGCAATGGCGTTTGACGGGAGGGTCAGCGGAGGTGAAGGAGAAACTCAGACTTGTTGATCAGAAACAGCTCGGGGGGAGAAGCGGTATGGCGCGTTCCCTCCAGCGTGAATTGCAGGAGGATGGTCTCTTCTTCCAGCGCCTTCCGCAATTCCCCGGCCGGAATTGACGAGGTTATTCTTCTTTCGTTTCTTTCGGGGGTGACAAACATCGTCTTTATACCGGCCAGAGGACGGACGGCGCTTCCGCCTTCGCCGGTAAAGGCGATTGCGGTTACTTCTTCCGGCGTCTTTTCCGCGCCGAAAAAGGAAATGTTGCAGACAGCGGGCGCGCCTTCTTCGCCGCGGCAGGTAATGTCAAGGGAAACGCGGAGGCCCCCCGCCTCCGCAACGCTCCACGTGGAAGGGGGGATAAAATAAAGATACACGCCCTCTTCAACCGGTATCGCCCGCATCGTGGGAACGGGGGCGCCCGCGCAGCCGAAACACAGAAGCGCCGCCGCAATGCCCGCAAACTTTTTCACATCATCCTCCCTGTTCCCCGGTACAGGGAGAAAACCGCATCCGCGGTTTTCTCCCCGGCATAAAAGGAAACCCGCAGAGTTTCCTTTTGCACCCTACTCCCCGCTGACTATCAATTCCTGTTTGACGCCGACAAGGGAGTTCTGGCCGAACAGGGCCAGCCAGTACCAGTACGTCCGGGTGGTGCGATAGTCGATGGTCGCTATCTTCGTGATCCCGCCCTGTTTCGCGATGGCCGAGACGCCGTCCACCGACGGCCCTTCGGCAACCCGCAGCACCGTGTTGTCCGTCACCCCGCCGGGGGTGTACTGGACGAGGGTGCCGCAGCCCGTTATGGCCAGGATCGAAAGAACACACAAACCGAAAATAACAGCTCTTTTCATTTTTTCCCCCTAATCCCCGATAACGACGATGAAAACACCCGCGTTGCTTCCGCCCTGGGTGACGCGCCTTTCAACAACGGCAATCTTCGTGATGCCGCCGTTCTTCGCGGCCTGATAAATGCCGCCTTCGGCAACCCGCGCCTCGCCGACTTTGGAGCCGACAGGATTGTTCGTTACCGCCACAAACTCGTAATAGGTTGTCGATGCACAACCGGCAAGGAACAACGCCAGAAGCGTTATCCCCAGCAAAACACATTTCCGTACCATTTTCTTTCCTTAGATAGATGTTTTGATAGCAGACGGCAGACAGCCGCCGCCCGTGCGCCCTCATGCGCGCACCGCATATCCGTCTTCTTTACTCAAGGCCAAACAGCGAAGCTGTTTGGCCTTGGACTGCGGGCGTTGGATACATACGCCATGGATGGCGGATTTCAGGGAATAACCACGCTCTGAATCCCGGTCGGACTGCCTTTCTTGCCTTTTTTGTTCTGCCACTGCATCGCCACCGAAAGGATTTTGCCCCGGTCCTCCTCGGCAAACTCCAGGTAGAAGGGCGTGCGCGTGGCAAGGACCGACAGGGTGAGTTCTTTGATGATGACCGCCGCCCGGTCCATGACCACCCAGAGGATAACCGTGCCGTCCATGCCGTAGGGCTTGGCCTTCCGCTCGCTGCCCTCGTCCCTGAAATCAACGCGTATTTTGCGGAAATTCACCACCCGCAGGATGAACACCGGCCGGGTGGCCGGATCGGGGATGGGCGAGGGGACGGGGTCCTTGCGGTGGACGCCCAGAAGGAGACAGTCCTCGCCGGAAACGGCCCTGGAGTAGCGGATGAACTCGTTGCTGAATTCCTCGATGATTTTGGCGCCCGCCTTGAGGGAGGCCTTGGCCATAGTCAGCTTTACTTTTGTTTTGTCGGCAATATACGCGGTCCACGCGGTGTACCAGGCCGCGTACCCCCCGTTGAGCTCGGTGACCCGCGCCGCCGGGATGTGCGTCCAGGCCGGGCTGGCCCCGCTTGTCCGCGCGGTGACGATCTGGCAGTAATTCTTGTAATACTCGTCGAATTTCTCGAAATTGGTAGGGATGGAACTGGCCATATTCACTCCTTTGCTAAACGGCTGCGCCGTTTAGCTGGGGAGTTTTACGGCCTTTGGCCGTAAAACTCCAGGCAACTATTTCATGGAGTAAAAACTCCACGGGTTATGGGAGACGCTTTTGCGCGCCCCCTTTGTCCCTTTGCAAACGACGGTTTGCGGTTTGCAAACCACGGTTTGCGCTTTACAAACGACGGTTTGCGTTTTACAAACCACGGTTTGCGCTTTACAAACCACGGTTTACGCTTTGCAAACGACGGTTTGCGGTTCGCAAACG
>JAIROE010000035.1 GCA_031257715.1 Treponema sp.
ACCATTCCCGCGGGCGTAGAAAACGGCAAGCGGGTGGTTGTTCCCCGGCAGGGTGACGCGGGTCCAGGCGGCGGCCCCCCTGGGGATCTGTATGTGTTCATACGGGTCAAGAGCCACGAATATTTTGAGCGCCAGGATCTGGATCTGTACTGCGCGGTGCCCATCTCCATTACCCAGGCCAGCCTTGGCGCGGACATCCACGTAAACACCCTGGACGGTAAGACCATCAAGGTAAAAGTTCCTTCGGGCATACAGGGCGGCAAGATGCTTCGCATCCGGGACGAAGGGGTTCCCTCAGGCGGGCGCAGGGGGAACCTGTACATCAAGCTCATAGTCCAAATCCCTGCCCGCCTCAGCAAGCGGGGCCGGGAACTCATGGAAGCGCTTTCCAAATCCGAAGGGGAAAACGATTCCCCCAAACCCATACCGCTTTCGGAGCTGGCCGAGTAACAAATTTGAGTGAATATGCCGGCAAGGAGGAATCAAATGTATGGCGTTGTAATGGGATGCGATGAAGCGGCGGTAACCCTCAAGGCTGTATTGAAAAAACTGCTCCTTGATTCGGGGTATCCGGTGGAAGATGAAGGCGTGGCGGATTCTTCCGACAAAACGGCCTATCCTCTGGTCGCGGAAAAAGTCTGCGAAAAAATAATTGCCTCGGATTATAAAAAACGCGGAGTGCTTCTCTGCGGGACGGGCATAGGCATGTGCATATCGGCGAACAAATTCAGGGGGATACGGGCGGCCGTATGCCACGATATTTTTTCAACCCGCAGGTCCATACTGAGCAATGACTGCAATGTGGCCTGCTTCGGCGAGCGGGTAATAGGGCCGGAACACGCCAAAGCAAACCTCGCGGAATGGATAACGCTCGAATTTACCGGAGGCCCGTCCCTTCCCAAGGTCAAGGAAATAGTGAATCTGGAAAAGGGAAATTTCAGGCCCTGAAACGGAAATTCCCTCACGCACAAGGGAAGCCAAGGCTGGAACGGCCGCCCGCGCAGGGGGCCTTGTCAAAGTCTGGCACTCTATCAGGTGAGATAATCCCAATCAGTACCCGTCGGAGAGGGAGCGGTTCACATCCCGCTGGTACAGTTCCTGATATACATAGCTTCGGTTTTTGAGCTTGTCTTTGATCGTCTTCGAGAAGGGCATGTAGCGCCAGAAGATGCCCCGGACTTCCTTGTCGAGTTTCTGAATCGCTTCGGCTTCCTTGGTCATCCAGACGATGTAATCCTGTATGAAATATTCCTTTACGTCGCCTTTAAGTTTGCGGGCGGAAAACCACTGGTAGTAATTGCCGGTGAGGCCCTCTTCCATCCAGTAGTAAGATGCCTTTTCCTTGGCAACCTGCCAGCGGAGATCCGCCACCGCCGAAAGAATGGCCGTGAAGAGGTTTTTGGGGTACATGGGTATTACAATGCGGCCCCGGCTGGTGGCCCGGTTAAAGCGGTCAAAAGGCTCCCAGCATATTCCCGTCTCCCCGTAAGTGGGGATAAGCACCACATAGGGCACGATGCGGTTAAGCCGGTTCTTGTAGGAGCGGCAAAAGACTTCGGGATCTATGCTTTCGATTAGAGCAAGCTGAGAAATGATGTTTTCACGGAATCCTGTATCATTGGGACCGCAGTGAAAATATTCGCTGCTCAGTATGGGATAGTGGTTTCCCTGGCGGCCTATAGTCAGTTTGGCCATCTGGCGGACCGTTTCAAATTCCGTATCCACTGCCCGCGTATCCACGGCGATGGCGCCGCCTTCTTCTTCTATCTTGTCCCGCAGGGTTTTTACATCCACCTCGGCCTGGTAGTAGTCTTTAAGAAAAAGGTCCAGTTCATGATCGGTTTTGAGAAGATTTTTCATCACGTCCTGGATCTCGCCGAAAATCCGCTTTTGTGTATCGGTATAGCAGGATTGAACATCGGGAAACCCGTCCAGGGGGAAATGCTCATAAAGAATATTGACCCTGTCCTGCAGGGCCCTTTCCAGATTTTTCCGTTCTTCATCCTTGGCCCGCAGAAGCGCTTTGGAGCCGTCCAGTTTGCCTATGGCCTTTTCCAGAAGCTGCTGCAGCCGTATCTGGGTGTTGTTTTTTGCCACCCTGACTTCATCGGTGGTTGAATTCCGCACCACGCCGGTTCCCACGGCCTTAAACCATTCATCAAGGTAATAGACAGGCTGATTCAACTCGTTGTCGATGACTATTTTTGCAAAAAAAGTGCGGACTTCCGCATCCACAAAGGTGGGATGCAGCAGGCCGAAGCGGAGCAGGAATTTTTTCGGTTCGGGAATCCGGCCGGGGGCCTTTTTTGCGACGCCCAGAAGAAATTCCCAGTAGGCGGTAATGAACTGCTGACGGTATACGCTCCGGTCTTTGGGGTCTTTGGCGTTGAGATACTTCTGTAGTATGGCGTGGACCCGCTGGGCTATATCCCCCTCACCGGAAAGGGCGATCTTGTAGTAATTGGTATCGTTAAAAAGATTATGGGGAACCGGCTCAAGGCGTTTGGTAATTTCCGGAAAACCTTCCGCCGCAAGATCTACGGCGGGTGCTTCTCCGCCTTCCGCGGGCGGCACGTTTTCATCAAATATACTATTGAAATCGGGAGGCGCTTCGGTCGCGGTTCCTCCCTTGTTCACAGAAGTCCCGAGTAAAGCGGCAATCTCGGGGTCCATGTCTCCCTGAAACACACTATTCTGAGCCATCAGCGTATAATATAGTTATAGAATTTTCGAGTTATCTTGTCAACGCCGCCGGCCGGGCTGCCGGAACTTCCTTCGGGTATAGTTTGCCTTGACAAACATACCTGCCGGGAATCATTCTTAAAACTGGAGGAAGATCATGATAACAGAAAAAATGGTTAAGGTCCTGAGCGATCAGGCAAATGCGGAATTTTATTCCGCGTATCTCTACCTTGCGATGTCGGCCTGTGCGGATAACGCCAAATTCAGGGGAATCGCCAACTGGCTGTATGTGCAGGCCAGGGAAGAACAGGCCCATGGAACCCATATTGTAAAGTATCTTCTGGAACGGGGGGCTGTGCCCGTCTTTGACAGCATAAAAGCGCCGGAGGCGTCTTGGGGGAATATGGTGGAACTGTTTGAAAAGGTAACCGCCCATGAAAAGTATGTAACCGGCCTTATAAACAAGATAGCCGACCTTGCCCTGGAGGAAAAAGATCACGCGACATATAATTTTATCCTCTGGTATGTAAACGAGCAGATTGAAGAAGTGGCGGAGGCCGAAGAAATCCTTGCCAGGGTAAAACTGACAGGGGATCATCACGGGCAGATCTACCATCTTGACAGCGTCCTGGGCGCCAGAAAATTCAAGGATCCCTTTTCGGATTAATGCCGCACCGCGGGCTGCCGGCCGGCAGCTCCGGCGGTACAGGCTGCCGGTCCTTCCGGTTTTTGTTTGATAGACCATTTCCCCGAAAGTGTGTATAATACATACACTGAAAACAGCAAAAGAATGAACATCTTGTAAGAAGGGACAGTGGTGGCAGAAACAGGCAAAGTTATCCCCATAGCAATAGAAGACGAAGTAAAGACCGACTATCTCAATTATGCCATGTCGGTTATTGTCGCGCGGGCCCTGCCCGATGTACGCGACGGCCTCAAGCCGGTGCACAGGCGGCTTCTTTTCTCCATGGATGAACTGGGGCTCAGGCCCGGGGCGGGGACCAAGAAGAGCGCCCGTATCGTCGGGGACGCCATGGGAAAATACCACCCCCACGGCGACGCCTCTCTCTACGATGCCCTGGTGCGAATGGCGCAAGACTTTTCCCTCCGTTACCCGCTGGTACAGGGCCAAGGCAACTTCGGTTCTTTGGACGATGATCCCCCGGCGGCCATGCGGTACACCGAGGCAAAGCTTTCCCGCATTGGTGACGAAATGCTTGCCGATCTCCGCAAAGAAACGGTCGATTTTGCGCCGAATTTTGACGAAAGCCTCCAGGAACCGCTTGTGCTGCCTGCGGCGCTTCCCAATCTCCTCATCAACGGCTCAAGCGGCATCGCCGTAGGCATGGCTACCAACATGCCCCCCCACAACCTCGTCGAAATCTGCGGCGCGGCATGCGCCTACATAGACAACCCCGAAATCACCGTTGAAGAGCTCATGAAGTTTGTAGAGGGGCCGGACTTCCCCACCGGGGGTATCATCTTCGGAAAGCGCGGTATCAGGGAAGCCTGCAAAACAGGCCGGGGCAAGATACTGGTCCGGGGCCGTTTTGTCCTTGAAACGACCAAATCGGGCAGGGAGCTCATCGTCTTTACCGAAATCCCCTACAATGTCAACAAGAAGATGCTTTTGGAGCGGCTGGGGGCGCTGGTCAGGGACAAGATGCTGGATGGCGTCATGTCCACCAACGATGAATCCGACCGGGACGGCGTCCGCATCGTCATAGAGCTGAAGAAGGGCGCCATCGTCAAAGTGGTCCTCAATCAGCTTTTTTCCAATACCCAGCTTCAAACAAGCTTCGGGGTCATCAATCTGGCCCTGGTACGGGGAAGGCCGCAGTGCCTCAACCTCAAGGAGCTGATACGTTATTTTGTGGAACACAGGGTGGAGGTGGTTACCCGCCGCACCCGCTTCGATCTCCGCAAGGCCGAAGAACGGGCCCACATTCTGGAAGGGCTCATCATCGCGCTGGCAAACATAGACGAGGTGGTGGCGGTCATCAAGGCCAGCAGGGATATTGCCACGGCCAGGGCAAAACTGCAGGAGCGTTTCCTCCTTTCCGAAGCCCAGTCCGAAGCCATTGTCGAAATGAGGCTTGGCCGGCTCACCGGCCTTGAAATTGAGAAGATCCAGCAGGAACTGGAAGGACTCAAAACGCAGATCGCCTATTTCAAATCACTGCTTGAAGATGAAAAAAAACTCCTTGGCGTTATCAAGGACGAGACGCGGACCCTTTCCGAGCGCTTCGGCGACAAGCGGCGCACCGAAATAGTCGCCGGAGAAGTGGAGAACATCAACATTGAGGATCTTATCAAAAAAGAAGAGATGATGATCCTCATTTCAAATTTGGGTTATGTCAAACGTGTTCCCGTTTCCGCCTACCGGAATCAGGGACGCGGCGGCAAAGGGATGATAAGCGCCAAACTGACCGAGGACGATTATATCAAACAGATTTTCGTCGCCTCCACCCACGAATACATCACTTTCATCACCAGCGCCGGCAAAGCCTACTGGATGAAGGTCCACGAACTTCCCGAAGGAAGCCGGACCGGCAAGGGCGCTCATATCAAAAGCCTCCTCGCCATTTCTCCCAACGAAGAGATTTCCGCCATTGTTTCCTTCAAGGAAGTGGTTTCCGATAAATACCTCTTTATGGGCACTGCCCGCGGTATCGTCAAAAAGGTACAGATCGCCGAATTTTCCAACGCCAAAACCAGAGGCGTCATCGCCGTCAGGCTTGATGAAGGTGACAGGCTTGTGAGCGCCCTTCTTACGGACGGCGGCGACGAAGTGATGCTTATTTCAAGAAAAGGACAGGCTCTCCGCACGGGCGAAGATCAGGTCCGGGCCATGGGGCGCTCCTCACGGGGCGTTACCGGCATAAAACTGGGGAACGACGACGAACTTGCCGGCCTCCTCAGGGTGGACGACAGGGAACGTATACTCGTCCTTTCCGAATACGGTTTTGGCAAACGGGTTGATTTTGGCGAATTTTCTTCCCACGGCCGGAGAACGGGCGGCCAGAAAATCTACACGGTTTCGGAAAAGACCGGAGAAATTGTAGGCTGTGTCAGCGTGCTTGATACCGAAGAGATCATGTGCATCACGAGTCAGGGCAAATCCATAAAGCTCAAGGTGGACAGCATACGGGTCATGGGACGTTCCGCACAGGGGGTGCGCATCCTCAGCATAGACAGGCCCGATTTTGTCATTGGCGTTGATCGTATCGTCAAGGAAGAAGGGGTTGTGGAGCCGTTATCATAATCTGAATGTCGCAGACGTTGGTGTTGGTTGGTCCTGTTTTGTAGAGAAAACCCAGTCTGTCAAAATAACGGTAGGAATCATTTTCGGCGAGGTATTGCCGGATGGAAAGGCCCGCCTCCCCGCCCCGGGCAAGGATTTCCCCGTCGGCAAAGGCCCCGGCGGCGTCGGTGGGGCCGTCGTTGCCGTCTGTGGACGCCGCAAGAAAGTATATGCCGGCGGGATTGGCTTCCAGTTCCGCAAGAAAGGCCAGCGCCATTTCCTGATTTCTACCGCCCTTTCCGCCGCCCCGCAGGGTCACCGTCGTTTCCCCGCCCGCGATGATGCAGGCCGGTTTTTTCACGGCGAGATCATGCTTTATGACACTGCGGGCTATCCCCATGTAGAATTTTGCCGCCTCCCGCGCCTCTCCGGTTATTTCGGAGGAAAGGACGAGCGTGTTATAGCCCAGTTTCCGGGCCTTCTTTTCCGCCGCAAGAAGAGCCCCGTAATTTGACCCTATGAGTATATTCCGTACACGTTCAAAGGCCGGATTGCCTGTTTTGGGGGTTTCGTTCAATTTGCCTTCGGCCCCAAGGCGGAGCGCCTTTATCGCCGCGGCGGGTATCTTTCCGGATATGCCGTATTTTTCAATGATGGCGGCGGCCTCACTGTATGTGCTGCCGTCCGGGGCAAAAAGCCCCGATGCAATGGAATCGAGCCTGTCCCCCGGCACATCAGAAAGAACAAGATTGACCGATTCGGCGGGCCGGGCAAGGGCGGCAAGCCGGCCGCCTTTGACAAGGGAAAGATGCTTCCGTATGCAGTTGATTTCTTTTATATCGGCCCCGCAGGCAAGCAGTGCCCTGGTCGTTTCCTGTTTGTCTTCCAGTGTAAGGCTGTGAATGCCTTCAGCGTCTTCCCAGGCATAGGGAAGGCAGAGCAGTGCGGAACCGCCGCCCGAAACAAGGCTGATGACAAGGGTGTTTTCATCCGATTCCCCGCAGAGGTTCGCGATGGTTTTTCCCGCATCGACTGAACCGGCATCCGGTACCGGATGTCCCGCCGGGATCATCCGTATGTGCCTCAGATTCTCCGCATGTCCCGGTTTGACGGAAATAACCCCCTCGGAAATCCTTTCGCCCATGATTTCCTCAACGGCAAGGGCCATTTTTGCGGAAGCCTTTCCCGTCCCAATCACCAGAATACGGCTGTACCTGTCCAGATCCCATTGCAGGGTTCCTTCACCGGTTTTAAGGGAAAGACACGGACCGTCAAGGTTCATGTTCTCCTTTATCATATGATACGGATCGGCCCGGTGCAGAGCCGCCTCAAAAACGGCGCCCAAATCCGCGCGTATACCCCGCATAATTTCGCTGCTTTTTCCCGGCATTATCCAAGCATACCACAGGCCGGCTGATATGTCTCCGGGGGTTCAAAAACCGGCCGTTTTGCGTCCGGTTCAAAATTTGCTGAAAAAATTTGCCGGAAAAGCATTAGAGTTGTTCAATAACTTCAGTTATTGAACAACTTCCGCTAAAAAACGGCAGATTTGGCGGATTTTTGTAAAAAATACACCAAATCTGCGAGACTTGTAAGCCAAGCGAAGCTTGGCAAAGAACCAACCGGATTCTTGAACAAGTCCATTGACGGCATGAAAAAAAGGCGTTATATTTTATATAGTTGAATGAGTATTCAATCGTTCAACTGTAAGGAGAGGGGACATGGCCCAGGTTGAAGATATAGACCGCTGTGATTGTACGGTAATTCATGAAGAGGTGGTCGCCAGTGTAAGGAAGAACATGCCGAACGAAGAGGCCCTCCTCAATTTGGCCGATCTTTTCAAGGTATTCGGAGACTCAACGCGGGTAAAGATTATCAGCGCCCTGCTGCATTCGGAAATGTGCGTTTGCGATATTGCGGCGCTGTTGGGAATGACTAAATCGGCGATTTCCCATCAACTGCGGGCATTGAGGCAAACCAAACTGGTCAAATACAGGCGGGACGGCAAGGTGGTGTATTATTCGCTGGACGATGACCATGTGGGAATGATTTTTAATCAGGGGCTGGTTCACGTATGCGAAGGTTAATTGAGTTTTTCAGGGTTCTGCCTCTGCCGCCCGGCCATATTTTTTTGGTCAAACGGTTGAACAAATGGTCAATTATTCAACTGTTTTATTCGAGGGGGGTCTAATGCCCCGCTGCTTGCGGCGGGGTTCTTCATTTGAAAAAGACCGGCGCCGGACGGAGTAATGAAGGGCTGCGGTACGGCATGTTTCATTCGCGGGAAAAATACAGGGAGACGGTAATGGAAATGCAATTTACTTTGGAAAGGCTTTGCTGTCCGGTGTGCGCGGCAAATATAGAGCAGGGAATACGAAGGCTTGACGGCGTGGATGACGCCGTGGTGAATTTTCCCGCCAAAAAGCTTGTCATGACGGTAAAGGGAGGCATCAATCCCGAGCAGGTCAGGAAGGGAGCGGCCAGGGTAATAAGAGGCATAGAGCGGAATGTGGTTATGGTTTCAGCGGACAAAACAGATGCCGCCAACGCCGTAAAATTGAGGAGCCGTCCCGAGCCGGAAAAGGTTCTTTTGTGGGCAATCATGGGAACGGGTGCGGCCCTTTTTGCCGCGGGTCTTGTGTTTGATTTTCCCCAGCCTTCCCGTTTTGCAATTTTTGCCGCCGCCTACCTCTTTGTCGGTGGGGAAGTGCTGCTGCAGGCCCTTAAAAACATCACGCGCGGCCGTATATTTGACGAAAATTTTCTCATGACTGCCGCTTCCCTGGGGGCCTTTGCCATAGGTGAATATCCCGAAGGCGTCGCGGTGATGCTCTTTTACCAGGTGGGAGAAGCCTTTCAGCGCCTCGCGGTGAACCGGTCCCGTTCTTCCATTGCCGCCCTTATGGACATACGTCCCGCTTTTGCCAATCTCAGGGAGGGGGACGATGTGCGGAAGGTAAGCCCCGAATCGGTGAAACCCGGCGCCCTCGTTGTGGTGAAGCCCGGCGAAAAGATTCCCCTTGACGGCATTGTCACAAGCGGATATTCGGCGCTGGATACTTCCGCGCTGACGGGCGAATCCCTTCCCCGTGATGCAGGGCCGGGCAGTGAAGTTCTTTCAGGATCAATTAACATTTCGGCTCTTTTGGAAATGCGGGTTACCAGGGAATTCAGCGAATCAACCGTTTCCAGAATTCTCGCGCTGGTTGAAAACGCCGGATCACGGAAAGCGCCGGTGGAAAATTTCATCACTAAATTTGCGCGGTACTATACACCGGCGGTGGTTGCCGCCGCGGCGCTGCTTGCCCTTCTTCCGCCCCTCCTTATTCCGGGCGCGCTCTTTGCCGACTGGCTGCGGCGGGCGCTGGTTTTCCTTGTCGTGTCCTGTCCCTGCGCCCTTGTTATTTCGGTTCCCCTGAGTTTCTTCGGCGGCATAGGCGGCGCTTCGCGTCAGGGTATCCTTGTGAAAGGGGGAAATTATCTTGAGGCTCTGACCACAGCCGATACGGTTGTTTTTGACAAAACCGGAACACTCACAAAGGGCGTTTTTAGCGTATCCAGAATCGTTCCCGGAGAAGGGTGGAAAGAGGAAGACCTCCTTTACTTTGCCGCCGCCGCCGAAAGCAATTCCACCCATCCCATAGCGCGTTCAATAGCAGGCGCATACGGAGGGAAGGCGGAAGGAAGCCGCATGGATTCCTATGAGGAAATTGCGGGCAAGGGAGTCAGGGCCGAATTGGACGGCAGGATAATTCTTGCGGGAAACATCAGGCTTATGGAGGCGGAAGGAATAAAAGCGGGAGCGTTAAATGACGCCGGAAGGGGGACGCTTGTTCATATCGCCGTTAACGGAAGATATGCCGGCTACATTGCCGTTTCCGACGAGCCAAAGGCCGATGCGAAGGCGGCGGTCGCGGAACTCCGCACTGCGGGGATAAAGCGCCTTGTCATGCTGACGGGCGACAACAGGGCCGAGGGCGAAAAGATTGGCGGGGATCTGGCCCTTGACGAGGTATATTCGGAACTCCTTCCCCATCAAAAAGTGGAACGGCTTGAAAAGCTGGAAAACGAAGAACACGGGGGAAAGCTTGTCTTCGTCGGCGACGGCATCAACGACGCCCCGGCGCTGGCCCGCAGCGACATAGGCATTGCCATGGGGGGCGCAGGATCGGACGCCGCCATAGAAGCCGCGGATATAGTGCTCATGACTGATGAACCTTCAAAACTTGCAGCCGCGTTCCGTATCGCAAAAAGAACGCACCTCATAGTGTGGCAGAACATCATTTTTGCGCTGGGCGTCAAGGCCGTGATCCTCACCCTTGGCGCGCTGGGCATTGCTACTATGTGGTCGGCAGTTTTCGGCGATGTCGGCGTCGCTCTTATCGCGGTGTTCAACGCCATGAGGGCGCAGCGGCTGCCTTCGGGGGCCTAAACCGCGATAACTTCTACGCCGCTTTTTTTAAGAGCTAAAAGGTCGCGTTTTTTGATATTCCTGTCGGTAACCAGAATGTCGACGGCGGCCATACTGCAGAAAAGGAAAAGCGCATGCACACCTATCTTGGAACTGTCTGTTACGATAATTTTCTTTCTGGAATTTTGCAGCATGATTTTTTTTACTTCCGCTTCCTGGGGAATGGCGGAGAAGCAGCCTTCGGAGGGAATAAGCCCGGAAACGCCGATGATCGCGGTATCGGTGCGGTAGACGGCAAGGGAATGTTCCGCCGCATTGCCGACAAGGGCGTTTGTTTCCTTAAGCAGCTCCCCGCCGGACAGTATTACTTTGCTGCCGCCCGATTCAACAAGCATTTCGCCTATGGTGAGGGCGTTGGTTACAATGAGAAGATTTTTTTTCCCGCAGAGTTCCCCGGCAATCTTTGTGGTAGTGCTGCCCCCGTCGATCATTATGCTTTCGCCGTCATGGATGATCCGGGCTACATATTGGGCAATTCTGTTTTTTTCTTCCTCATGCTGAGACAGCCGGGAATTTATCGAACTCATCTGCCAGATCGAATTCGACTCCCGCTTGACGGCGCCGCCGTGCGCCCGATAGACAAGGTTGTCTTTTTCCAGCGCGATTAAATCACGCCGAATCGTGGTTTTTGTAACGTCAAAAAACCGGGATAATTCTTCCACATTAACCCGGTTCTTTGTATTGACGCGCTCTACAATCTTGCGGCGCCGTTCTTCAGTAAAGTCTTTGTTTTTCATGGCATTCAGGGTTTCCAGAACAGATTCATCACTGCCCAACTATACCACGAATCAGGCTTTATTGTCACTCATGCACATGATGATATGCTGTCTGGCGATTTCAATCATTTTTTCCTTCGCCGGCGTCAGCTGCTTCATCAGATCCCAGTCTTCGGGGTTTTTGTTAAGGGTATCCGTGAGGGTTTCAATGCAGCCCTTCCGCATGACCGTGCTGAAATTTATCTTGGAAACTCCCATGGTAATGGCCCTGCGGATATCTTCTTCGGGAATGCCCGTTCCGCCGTGGAGAACAAG
>JAIROE010000083.1 GCA_031257715.1 Treponema sp.
AACGGAAAAAGGCAGCATCATGATCACCGGCCTCCCGCTTTGCGCCTCCAGAACGGGACGGGACCTGCGGATTCTGAAAGGCTCCCCACCCGAAAGGATGAGAAACGAAAGCATCAGAACCGAAATCCGCCTCATACGTTACAGTATACTTCGCGCGGGAAGAATAATCCACAAGGCATTTCGGTAAAGGGCATCCTGTTGTTTATACCGGCCGCTTTACCGGTAGCTTTCCAGGGCGTGGTTGTAGATGTCTTCAATAAGGCGTAATCCCCCCCCGGTATCCCGCGTAGCCTGATGTCATCACAAGGCGGTAGGAGGAGGGGAGGGCGGCGGAAAGAAAATCGCAGTTTTTTTCGGCGGCGGTTTCCTTGTCCCTGCCGCTTCCTATGATAAGGCCCCTCCCTTCATGTCGTGCGCCGGTTATTATTTCCCGCGCGAGGCCCGCACCGGGATAAAAACAGACCGGGATATGCCGTTTTGGGGAAATGTCCGCGGCAATATCCAGAATTTTCTGCCGGTACTGTTCGGGAGTGTTGTCGGTGATAAATTGTTCTTTGGGAACAATGCCGGTTTCGTAAAGGAGGAATTTCGCCATTCCCGGCACATAGCCTGCGTCATGGAGGATATGCACGAAACCCGGAAGCCCGTAGCGGAATTCCAGAAGAAAGGTTGCCAGATTGTCTATCTCCTCGTAAAAGGCCTGTTCTTCCTTCCTGATAAACCCCTCAACCGCGGGGATCGGGAGGTCCGCGCCCTGTTCATTGGCAAACGCGGCCAGTTCCCTGAGGAAGCGGCTTGTCTCGTTCCCGCCTATGGGGAGGTAGGGAAACTGAAAAAAACGCTGCCCGTATTTTTCTTCCAGATGCTCGACGATGGGGAGGCCGTACCATGGAGACACGAGGATGTTGAAATTTGCCTGCGGGATGCTTCTCCATTCCGGTGTACCCCCGGTTCAGAGCCAAAGAAGACTTGTACTTCAAGGCCCGTGCCTTCAATAAGGCGCTTTAATTCCCCGAGGTTCCCCTTCCAGAAAGGGTCCTGATAGGGGATGGAGGCAAAGAGGTTAACCAGCCCCGGTTTTTTCGGCGCGGCATGGACGGCAAAACGGCCCGTGTACTGGTCGATGATGGCATTCACCACAATGCTGCGGGCTTCGTAGTTATTGCACTTGAAGCCCGGAGTGTCGGCAAACACGATGGGTTTCCCCTTCGCGCTGAACCCTTTTACCACCTGTCCGGCATCGTCCCCCACAATAGCTGAGGTACAGCCTGTCAAGACGACCTGTAAATCGCTTTCCAGAATTTGATAGGAATGGCGGATGATTTCTTCCGGTTTTTTTCCCCGCCAAAGACCACGTCGGTCTCCGAAAAGTTGGTGCAGGGCGCCGTGTTCCCCCCGGAGTACCCGGCGGATCGTTCAAAGAAACCCGCCACCATGGTCCCGCAGCCCGGTCCGGAACGGAGGATTGGCAGGGCCCGGGGGATTGCGACCACGGTCTGCATCGCCCCGATGGCGCACATGAAACGCTGCTGTTCAATTAACCCCGGCACCGGCATCGTCTCCCAAAAAGGTGTATGGATCCTGTTCCAGCCACCACTTTGTATAGGGGTTGACCGCATGTTTTTCAAAATTTTTTACAAACTCGTCGTTTTCCATGGTTTCAAGAATTCTTTTGCCGTATTGGACAAGACCCTGATACCCCATGCCGAAATGCTCGTCTCCGATGAGCAGAGACGGTATACCGAATTTCGCCCCCCAGAGGGTCATACCCCCGTGCCGGGCAAGAAGGATGTCCGGCCGGACGCGGTTGAGTACGTTGACCAGTTCAAATTCATGTTTGTTGCACACATTATAGCGGGGCACATCGCCGTAGTCGGTGACCACGTTTTGCAGGGTGTCCGCCGTAACCACCCCGTTGTCGTACAGGGGATCGTGGTGGAAGATCGCCGCGCCCTTTTGGGCCTTGCCACCGGCACTTTCATTGGCTGGTGGCGGCAGTGGGGCTATTGGCTCTCTCCCATTATCAGGATTACCGGGATTATCCCTGCCGTCGCGTGGCTTCCCGTCGCGCTGGCCATTCTTCCCACGAGTTTTACTACCGGGGTGTTTTTGATCTTCATCTCTTCATGGTTACCTGTCTCCTCCATGATGGCTGCGGGGATACTGTCAACACCGAAAAGTTTTTTTGACGCGGCGAAGACCCTTGGGGCGGATAACAAATTTCTGCTTTTCCACATGGCCATACCCCACGCCATGCCGAGCATGTTTATCGGTATCCTTACCGCGACGCCAACGGGAATCCCCTTTATGCCCTCAAAAATATAAACCTCGGCATAAATCCGGGTGAATTTATATCAATAGCGGGTCCTTCAGGCTGCGGCAAGACGACGCTCCTCAGGCTCATCGCGGGGCTGGACCGTCCCCAGTCGGGGAACCTCAAATATAGAAGGAACCGAAATAACGGGGCCAAGCCACGAACGGGGGTATATTTTTCAGCAGCCCGCTCTTTTTCCCTGGGCCACGGTATTTGACAATGTCGCCATGGGCCTTAGGGCCAGGGGCGTGTATTCGGGACAGAAAGACCGGGTGATGGAATACATCGGCATGATCGGCCTTGACGGTTTTGAAAAAAACTACCCCCATGAAATTTCCGGGGGCATGGCCCAGCGGGTGGCCATCATCAGGGCGCTCATAAGCGAGCCGAAAGTGCTTCTCCTGGACGAACCCCTTGGCGCCCTTGACGCATTTAAAAGGATAGAACTTCAGTCCCTGCTGCTTGATATCTGGAAGAGGATAGGAGCCACCATGGTGATGGTAACCCATGATGTCGACGAAGCCATAGCCTTGAGCGGCCGCATCGTGATCATGACGCCGCGGCCCGGGGAGATCATGGAGGCGATTGACGTCAATCCGGATGATGATGAACGGGATAGAAACAGCGACGCTTTTATCGCCCTGCGGAAGAAGATCCTTGAGGTGCTGCATCTGGTTATCTCCCGGCTCCAGCCGGAGTACATAATATAGGTTTTACGGCCGTTTAATTGCGAAGCGCCGCGGGCCGGGAAGTGCCGGGGGTGCGGCGTCACGGGTGGCGCGTGCGGCCGGATTCGGGTACAATGGACTTGTTCAAGAACCCGGCTGGTTCTTTGCCAAGCTTCGCTTGGCTTACAAGTCTCGCAGATTTGGTGTATTTTTTGCAAAAATCCGCCAAATCTACCATTTTTTAGCGGAAGTTGTTCAATAACTGAAGTTATTGAACAACTCTGATGGGGAAAGGAGGCGGCAGGAGTGTCGAAAAAAGCAATCGTTTTATTGGCCGAAGGCTTTGAGGAAGTGGAAGCGGTTACTCCCATTGATTACTTAAGGCGCGCGGGGGTGGATGTAACATCCGCCGCCATAGGCCGGTCCCGGACGGTAACGGGCGCCCATGGTGTGGAAATAACCGCCGACGCCCTTTTCGCCGATCTTGCCGGGAAGAGCGGCGCCTGGGACGCCCTTATCCTTCCCGGAGGAGGGCCCGGATCGAAAAATCTTGCCGCCTCGGGGGAAACGGCGGCACTCGTAACGGCCATGGCCGCGTCGGGGAAAATCGTCGCGGCAATCTGCGCCTCCCCGGCGGTGGTGCTTGCCCCCCTGGGCATCCTTAAAGGCAGAACGTTTACCTGCTATCCGGGCATGGAAAGCGGGGTACGCGGCGCCCGATGGTCTTCCGGGCCGGTGGTGATTGACGGCAACGTGATCACAAGCCGGGGCGCGGGAACGGCCGGGGCTTTCGCCGCGGCCCTCATCGGAGTGCTTGTTTCACCGGATGAAAGAAAAAAGATAGCCGCGCAGGTTGTGATGGAATAGAACCCCGGGGTGTTAGCGGGGCTTTGCCACAAGCGATGCAAGCACCGGGTCTTTTTCAATATCTTCCTTCAGTCCTTCGGCCCGGCCCTTGTTCACATAATCCCTGCTCTGGAAAGAATAGGTGAAGCCGGTGTGCACGTCGTAGGTCCCCTTCATGAGGGCATAGGCGTCTTCGGTCATCACCAGTTCCTCGTCGGTGGGGATAATGTAAATGGGGATCTTTGAGCTGTCGCCGGATATGATGAATTCCCCGTTCCTCGTGTGGACCCGTTCGTTTTTTTCGGGATCGTACACAATGCCGATGCCTTCAAGCCCGCCCAGGAATTTCTTCCGCATGAAGGTGGCGAACTCGCCGACGCCCGCGGTAAAAACCAGTGCGTCCACGCGGCCCAGCACGGCCTGATAGGCGCCGATGTATTTCTTCACCCGGTGGGCTTCCATGTCCTGGGCAAGGGCGGACCTCCTGTCGCCTGAAAGGACCGCCTTCTGGATGTCGCGGCGGTCCGCGTATTTGCCCGTGATCCCCAAAAGGCCCGATTTTTTGTTGAGGGCGTTTTCCATTTCGGCGGCGCTCATGCCGGTTTTCCGCATGACGTAGAAGGGCATGGCGGGGTCCGTGTCGCCCGACCTTGTTCCCATCACAAGCCCCTCAAGCGGGGTAATTCCCATAGACGTGTCGAAGGAACAGCCGTTTTTCACCGCGTTGATTGACGATCCGTTTCCGATATGGCAGATGATGAGGTTTGTTTCAAAGGGATCTTTCCCCAGCAGCACCGCGGCGCGTTTGGCGGTGTAGAGGAAGGACGTTCCGTGGAAACCGTACTTTCGCACCGAATAGTTTTCGTACCAGTCATAGGGTACGGCGTAGGTGAAACATTCGGGGGGCATGGTCTGGTGCCACGCGGTGTCCATTACCGCGCAGTGCGGCACGCCGGGAAGCACTTTCTTTGCGGCTTCTATTCCCATGATGTTTGCGGGATTGTGCAGGGGCCCCAGATCCTTCACCTCGTTGAATGCCGCCATGGCCGTGTCGTCGACAATAACGCTTTTGGTGAATTTATCGCCGCCGTGCAGCACGCGGTGGCCCACGGCCCCGATCACGGACATGTCGCTGATAACCCCGTGTTCACCCGTGAGGGTTTTGATGATGAGATCCACCGCGCCGGTATGGGTGGGACAGTCGTGCTCCAGCGTCAGCTTTGGTTTCCCCTTCACCTCGTGGGTAATAAATGAGCCGCCCAGCGTTACTTTTTCAACAATACCCACCGCGAGGGTATCTTTTTTATCCCAGTCGTAGACCTGATACTTTGCCGAAGACGATCCGCAGTTCAATGTCAAAATTACCATGTTTCTCCCCTTGTGTATTAGAGATGCTCGGGAACCAGGCCGGTTCTTTCACAAGATCCTGCACTATACCATTGTTTTTTGCCTAAAGCAATTCCGTCCTTCCCGCGTTTTTAACCGCTTCCACCGCGGCGCGCACCAGCTGGCTTTGTCCTTTTTTGACGATGAGGACCGCGGGGGACCTCCCGTCCCTTCCCGAACGCACCGTGACGATGAGATCGCGCACCCCGCAGAGGGCCACCGGAATGTCCGAGTCCACAAAGCAGGATTCGGATTCGGCGGCGTACACCTCGGCGCCCGTATTGCCCAGGAGTTTCGCGTATTCGTCCCAGTTTCCCGCGTCAATCCAGTCAAAGTCCGCCCTGACCATGACGGTGTTTTCGCACTTTTCCGCGAGGGCATAATCAAAAGAGATGTTTTCCGCCCGCGCGTAGGCGTTCTCAAGGCCCTCCCAGCGTTCGAGGATACGAAGGCCCTTTGTAACCGTAAAAGCCCCCTCCGGCGGGACGGCGAATTTTTCAAAGGGGGAAATCACCCCCGGGGCGTTACGGCGGAATTCCTGCAGCAGAAAACCCGATGAAAAAGCGAACATCCCCGAATTCCAGTAAAAGCGCCCCGAGGAAAGAAACGCCTCCGCCGTCCGGGGATCGGGCTTTTCACGAAAGGAAATCGCCCTGAATACCCGCGGCTCCTTTTCACCGCGTTCCGCCTGTTCCTCGCGACCGGCCTCAATGTACCCGTAGCCTGTTTCCGGCCGCGACGGGGGAATGCCGAAGACCACAAGAGCTCCCCCGGTAAAAGACGCGGCCGCGCGGGCGCAGCGGACAAAAGCCGAAAGGGGCCGTATGACGTGATCGCTTGTCAACAGCAGCATGTTCCGGTTCCCCGCCTTCGCCGCGTAAAGGAGGGCGCAGGCGGCGGCGGGGGCGGTGTTTTTTGCCTCCGGCTCCGGGATAAGGATCATGCGCCCGCGCTCTTCGCCGTCAAAAGACGAACAGATTTCGGCGGCGCGGGGGACCTGTCCCTTTCCCGCCACGATGATCACCCTCCCTGTTTTTTTAACGGCCGCAAGGGCCCGTTCCAGCGCAAGGGAGAAAAAAGTGCCCGGCGCCTTATTTTCGGCGGCGCTTCCCGCCGGGAGAAACTGTTTGGGGTTTTTTGAAGTGCTTGCGGGCCAGAGCCGGGTCCCCGAACCTCCCGCCATGATTACGCAGTCGTCGAACATCTCTTTTCAGTATAAAGGCCCCGGAAGGACGGTGCAAGGCCAATCGCCTGCGGCGTTTGGCTGGGGAGTTTTGCGCGGAGCGCAAAACTCCAGGGGGCGGTGGATTGAAGAGCGGCGCCGAAACTCCATAGCGGGTGAAACTGTGCGGCGGATGAAACTGTGCAGCGGGCCTGCGGGGTATTACGGCCCGGCATACGCCCTCGGACTTTCCCATGGGCCGGCATACCGCGAAAAGATCCCCTTCCACAAGGCCGCGTCTCTTATACACACACGCGTTCCCCCTGTCCAGCCGGATTGCCTGGCGGCAGCCCGCCATGCCCCGCCCCTCTACCCCGGCGGCGTACCGCTATATGGCGGCCTCCCGCAGGAGCGCAGCGATTCCATACCCGTATGAAACAATTCTGTACATGTATGAAATGATTCCATACATGTATAAAACAGTTCCCTGCCGGTATGAAACGGTTCTGCCCTTGTGTGAAATGATTTTGCGCCGGTACGGACTTGCCCCGGAACGGGAGGAAACGGCCAGGGAAGGAAGGGAAACCGCCGGGGAAGGCCCGCAAACGGTTGGGGAATGGAGGGAAGCGGCCCCGGCGGGGCCAGAAAGCGGCGCGGAAGGGAGGGAAACGGCCGTGGAGGAGGGTGAAATGTCCCCGGAATGGGGTTATGCGGCTACAGGCTGCGCGCCGCTTTCAACGCCCCTGGCCGCGAAGCTCCCGGGGCACCGGCCCGCAGCTTCCGGGGTTCAGTGCCCCTCTCGCCGCAGCCAGTCAAGGTGGTCCCGTGCCCGGTAATTACCGGGATCGAGCTGCAGAGCTTCTTCCCAGTCGGAC
>JAIROE010000093.1 GCA_031257715.1 Treponema sp.
CTGCCATAGGTGCATCCCGGTTATGCTGATGCCGTAGACACGGCCATTTTTGGAATTGCCTTTCTGGAATTCGGGATAGGTCCGCTTGTCCCAGCCGCGTTTGAAGTACTCGTCGGTAATGTCAAGCACAAATCCCTGGTCGATATACTCGTGAAACGTCTCGGCAGCGTTTGTCATGGTCACGTCGGGGGCAGCGCCCGAGGCAAAGCCCAGACGGGTCTGGGTCTTAAGATCCTCACCGGGATAACGAACCCACTCAATGTCGTATTGGGGCAATGCCTTTGATATACCCTCCTCATAGGCGAGAGTCTTGTCAGCCGAGGTAAACCACCAGATAGTGACCTTCGGCTTTCCGCTGTCGGATTTGCCTCCGGCAACAACCGATACAGGCACAAGAGCGATGAAGACCGCCGCAAGGGCCAATACCAAAAACGCTCTGTTCTTTTTCATTCTCTTCCCTCCATAAAATAAATTTGACGCTTATGCAATCACAAGCCCAAAGGGCCGTGATATTCCCTCAGTAACCGACATTCTCCCTCACCTTGTCATTAACACGGTTAAAAACATAGGTGAAAATAAATATCATCAAAAATAAAATTGCCGCAATGGCGGTGGCATAGCCGAATTTGTGGTCTATAAAGGCCTGACGGAACATATACAGGGCGGAAACCATGGTAGCGTCCCCGGGGCCGCCGGCCGTCATGGTGTAGATCAGATCGAATGCCTTGAAACCGCCTATAAGGTGAAGCATGGCGCAGGTAAAGATCGTAGGCAGCAAAAGAGGCAGAATAATCCTGAAAAACTGCTTCGCCTTGCCGGCGCCGTCCACGGCCGCGGCTTCCAAAAGCTCCCGCGGTATGTTCATCATGGCGGCCGAGGTGATCACCATACCAAAACCCGACCACTGCCACACTGCCGGTATAAAAGCGGCAAAAATGGCGGTATTCGCCTTGCCCAATAAATTCATGGGGGCCATGGGATCCATAAGGTGCATTTTTACCAGAAGGGCGTTCAGAAGACCCATAGTCGGATTAAAAATAAGGGACCAGAGGAGTCCCACCGCCACAAGGGACATCATCATGGGCATAAACAATATCGTCCGGTACAAACCGGCCATGAATCTGGCTTTCGTGGTGTATTCGATCAGCACGGCAAGCACAAGGCCGCCTATGGGCAGAATAACCGTACTAAGAAGGACCCAGAGGAAGGTAAGCCGCAGGGAATGCCAAAAGGTCTCACTCCGCAGGGCGTTTGTGTAATTGTTAAGTCCGGCAAAGGTACGCGGCCCCATGCCGCTCCAGTCATACAGGGAAATATCCAGAGCGCCTATCACCGGATAATAGAGAAACATCACCAGCATCGCCAGGGCGGGAAGTATAAAAAGATAGGGAGTATAATTTCGCTTTGCCATAGAATTATCCTTTAACCGCCCCGGCGGTCAGGCCCTTGATAAAATACTTCTGTAAAAAGAGGTACAGAACCAGAACGGGTATTACCGTCATTGAAAGGGCGGCGAATGCCCCCGACCAGTCGCTTTGGTATGAACTGAAGAAATTTTTCAGTTCCAGGGTTATGGTCCGCGAATCGGCGCGGTTAAGAAAGGTAAGCGACAGCAGGTATTCGTTCCAGATTCCCAGGGCCTGAAAAATGATGACACTTGCAAAAATCGGCATGGTAAGGGGGATGAGGATCTTGAAGAAATACTGCATACGTGAACATCCGTCTATTTCCGTAGAATCATCGATTTCCCTGGGTATCTCCTTAAAGGCGTTTACAAAAAGAAGGGTAGAAAATGGAATGCCTCCTGCGGATACCGCCAGAATAACCGACCACAAATTCCCCAAAAGCCGCATATTACGGAACAAAACAAACAAGGGAATAAGTATAATTTGCGCCGATACAATCTGGCCTGAGATTATAAACATGTATAAAAAGCCCCTGCCCTTAAAACGCATACGGGCAAGGGGAAACGCGGCAAAGGAAGACAACAAGACAATGATCGATGTTGTAATCACGGTAAGAAAAACCGTATTTTTAAGGGCATAATCAAAATGCGCCTTTCCCCAGGCGCGGGCAAACACACTGAAATCAAAATTTTTGGGTATATCTAGCGGATTCTGATACAACTCATTCGTAGTACGGAATGAATTCATAATCATCCACAAAAAAGGGAAAAAACAGCCGGCTATGATAACCAGCATAAAGATGGAGATTATAAGCCAGCTTAAGCTTGATGATTTGCTCTTAATCCGCATTATTACCCCTTTTCTGAAATTCCTATAATAAGTTAAATCGTCTAAATTAATGCGATTAAGATATAAGGATAACCCCGCTTTCTCTCTTTGTCAAGAAAATTTTTCCTGAAATACGATTCTACAGATGATAATTTCACCGAAACCGGTCCCGAGATTGGAAGGCGGGGGTCCAAACCCCGGGGCTTGCCCCGAGGTTCTTCATTGACAGGAAGGGACATCGAAAAACGCAAATACTTATATAGGCAGAGCCCGCTGAGCCCAAAGTGTATTCATGAGTACCCTGCAGGCCCCGTTCGCCGTACTGTACTCCCCCTTGGTTCCGGTGGATAGAAGCAGGCTGCGGCTTGCCCTGGTCACCACATGTTCTTCCATGCTGGCCTTGATTTTTTCAAAAAAGCAGGGGCCGTTTCGCATGAGCCCGCCGCAGATCACAACCCGGTCCGGGTCGAGTATGTTCACGGCTATGGAAATCCCTATGCCTATATACATGGCCGCGGTATTGATGATCTTGAGCGCCGAACTGTCTCCGGCATTTGCGGCATCAAAGACCATCCGCGCATCAATGTTTGCCGCGTTTCCCCCGCAGAGTTCCGTCATCATTGAACGGCCGTGGTGGGCAATGATTGTCTGCGCCTGACGGGCAATGGCCTCCCCGGAGGCGACCGCTTCCAGACAGCCGATATTGCCGCATTTGCAGAGGGGACCGTCCCGGTCAACCACACAATGCCCCAGCTCACCGCTGATGCCGCCGGTTCCGTCATAGAGTTCTTCCCCGGTGATAACGGCGGCGCCTATGCCGTAGCCCAGATTCACGCAAAAGGTGGTATGCACATCGTCAACACCGGGAATGTAGCTTTCATTAACTACCAGCGCATGTGTCGAGTTTTTTACGAGAACGGGATAGGGCACCCCCTCCTGCAGCCAGTCCTGCAGGGGAATATCCTTCCAGCCAAAATCGGGCGCGATGATGACTTTCCCCGTTCCCCTTTCAATGAGTCCGGGCATGGCGATGCCTGCTCCCAAAATACGGGCGGCGTCAATGTGACGCTGTTCCACAAATTGCAGCACGAGTTTCTGCACATGGCTTATGAATTCCCGCTCGGGAAAAGGGTCTCCTGTGGGCTCCTGCATACAGGCGACCTGCTCCCCTACCGCGTTATTTACCACAATGCGGATCGTGCCGCGGCCTATGTCGGCGCCTATGTAGAAAAACCGCTCCGGCTCTATCTCCAGAATTTCAGGCTGTTTCCCCACCCCGAATTCACCCTTGCCCATGGACCGCACGATCTTTTTTTCAAACAGATCATCCACGATTGCCATGACCGTGGGGATGCTCAGATCCATCCGCTTGGCAATGGCCGCGCGGTTAATCGGCCCCTCCCGTATCAGGCAGCGGAACACATTGTATTTATTCGTCTGCGCAATCTGAAACTGATTGAGTTTTTTATCGTAAGGCACCTGTCGAGATTACAGAAAAATCCGGGGATTGTACAGGATATTTTTGCATCAACCATGAGGAACGGTCTTTTCAGCGGGAAAGGCCCGATGCAGGATTGGCGGCAGGCCGGTTCAGCTTTTTGAAAACCCGAGGAATTTGTCTATTTCCGCAAGAAGTTCCGCATAGCTTTCTGTGGAGGGAATGCCGGGATTGTCCTGTCGTATTTTTTCCGGCGCGCGGAAGAGGCAGCCTGAATCCGCCTCGCCTATCATCGCGAGATCGTTAAAGGAATCGCCCGCGGCGAAGACCCGCACGTTAAGGGACCTGAAGGCCTTCACCGCCTCCATCTTGCCGTTTTTTTGCCTGAGCCTGTAGCCTGTTATTTTTCCGGCGGAATCGGCGTCAAGACTGTTACAGAAGAGGACGGGGTAGGAGAGCTTTGCCATGAGAGGCATTGCGAATTCCTCGTAGGTATCCGAAAGGATGACAAGCTGCGTCCGCTCGCGTACGGCGCGGGTAAATTCCACGGCCCCCGGCAGCGGTTCCATGCCCGCTATTACTTTTTGAATGTCAGGAAGCCGGAGTCCGTGCCTGTCAAGCAGATCGAGCCTGAAACGCATAAGCCTGTCGTAATCAGGCTCATCCCTTGTGGTACGGGAAAATTCGGCTATGCCTGTGGCCCCGGAGAAGGCAATCCATATTTCCGGAACAAGCACTCCTTCAAGATCAAGACATACAAGCTGCATTAAGATATCTTACCACAGGGGGAAGCGAAACCGCAAGTATTTCAGTGCCTGGCAGTTTGTTGCGCTTCGTGCATAAAACCTCCAAAAATCGCCTGCAAGGCGATTTTTTACCCTGCAAACTGCGTCGAACCGAAGGTTCGCAGGATGCCCATTAATCGTGGTTTTTCCGGCACAAAGTGCCGGAAAAACCT
>JAIROE010000113.1 GCA_031257715.1 Treponema sp.
TACGAAACATTAAGCCGCTTGCGGGCTCCTTCATGGACAGGATTGGCCCACAATGCCCGCCGCCATTCCCACCTTGCCCTGGTGGCGTCTCCCCTGGCCTGGTACAGTTCCCCAAGCCGGAAATGCGCCTCGGCGTTTTCCCCCGCCTCTTCCAGTACGGCGGTATATTGAGCCTCGGCTCCGTCCATATCCCCTTTTTTTCCCAGAATTTCGCCCAGATGAAGACGCGCCGTGACACGGGCGACGGAATCCCGTGAGGTTTCGATGCAGCGTATCAGATAGGCCCTGGCGGCGTCCGGTTCTTCCATGACCATGTAGGATTTGGCTATGGAAAGAAGCAGTTCATCGGAAACCGAACCGGCTTCCAGCGCGAGGCTGAAAACCGCCACGCTGGCCCGGTAATCCCGCACTTCCACATAGGCGAGCCCCAGATATTTGGGTATGTCTCCCGCCTCGTAACCGGCGTCTCTGGCCATTTCCAGATATTTTACCGCCAGATCCGCGTATCCATGTCCCTTACTATAATACGCCTTTCCCAAAATATAATAGATCCGTTCGCTGTTGGTGATGTTTTTGAGGAGAAGCGCTTTTCGCAGGGTGAGGATGCAGTCGTCCATATAGACAAGCGTATCAAAGGCATTAATTTGTGAAATGCCAAGCTGATAAGCCGAAAAACCGTGCAGGGTCAGCAGGAAAAAATCCATGGGCTTTTTTTGAAGTTCCGCCCCGCTCAGTTCGTGGGCTTCCCGGTAATTGCCGTTTTCCCAGAGAGCAAGCAGTTCCTTTCGGCTGTTTCCACGCCTGTTTTTCATATTGAAAAAAACCGCACACGTCAAAACGGCGGCAAGTGAAACAAAAATGATTACGGCGGCGGCATGAAACTTTTTTTTACGATGAATATGTATCCCGTAACCGGATCTTTTTTTACTGCCAAACATTCATACACATATAACATGCCTTGTCGTATAAAGTCAATTACAATTACGTTTGATACCGGTATTGTGCGAAAAAAAGCGATGAACCATAAGCCGGGTTCTGTTTTTCCCTGTTTCCGGAGGGAAACAGGGCCGCCATCTATCTCGCGCCGCCGTTACAGGCGGCGTCGACAGCAGTCTACCCGCGTTTAACCGGAACGGGCCGTTCCGTGGTAAAGAACCTGCGCCCTTTACCCGTGAAAAGGGTTCTCCCTTTCACACGCCGCTTGACTTTGCTCCTGATGAGGCTTGCCGTTCCGGCCGCGTCGCCGCGGCCGAGGCGGGCTCTTGCCCCGCCGTTTCACCCTTGCCGGAGGCGCCGGCCGGCAATTGCCGGCCGGCGCCCCTTGGGCGGTATGCTTTCTGTTGCGCTTTCTGTCGGGAAACCGGATGTCTTCGGATTGCTCCTCCGATCCCATCTTCCCGCCCGGGCGTTACCCGGCATCATGCCCTGCGGAGCCCGGACTTTCCTCGATACATAAACAACATTGTCTATATAGCGCGGCGGTCAGGTTCATCGCACTGATTATTCCTCGTAATCGGCGTCGGCCTTTTCCTCTTCCTCTTCGTCCTCCTCGTATTCCTCATCTTCCATGTCATCAAGATCGGAAAGGCTTCCGGCATCCCCGGCGTCAAAGAAATCCTCTTCACCCTGTTCCGATTCCTCATAAAACAGGATACGGGAACAATAAGGGCAGAAGACTATTTCCTCTCCCAGACGGACATCGTTGGCAAACTGGACAGGAAGTATCATGTGACAGCCCATGCAGACGCCGTTCCTGATGGCGACGATTCCCTTTCCCCCCTTGTTCCTGATGATCCGCTCGAATTTGAACAGCACTTCGGGATCGAGATCCGGGGTCAGGTTCTTTTCTTCATCGCCAAGTTCTCCGGCTTCCTTCTTTTTTTCGGCTATAAGGGTCTGTATGCCCATTCGCCGCTGTTCAAGTTCCTCTTCCTGCTGTTCAATGAGGCCGGTGCTCTGCTTTATCTGCTCGTCAAGCTCCGCGATGACCCGCTCCTCGCGCTGAAGCTCCTTGCGGAACTGCTGCTCCTTTTCCGAAGCGTCGCGTATCTCCTTGTCCAGCGCCTCGTATTCCCGCTGGGTGCTTATGATGTCCATGTTTTTTTCGGCCTTTTCGCGGGCGCTCTCCGCTTCCGCGAGAAGATTTCTGAATTCACTTTCGGCGACCCTGGCGCGTTCATATTCCAGGCTCTTTTCGATAAATGTTTTTTTCAGCCTGGTAAGGAGTTCTTCCTGAGTGAGGAGATCCTTGGGAATTTCCTCAATTTCCTGTTCCAGCCTGAATTTTCCGGACAAAATATCCTGCAGCGTACGCAGTTTGACAAAAACCTCATCCATTGCCATGTGTGCTCCTGTAGCCCCGTTCTCCCGGGATATGGTTGATTAATGATCCAGATAATCCTTGAGACGGCGGCTCCGCTTGGGATGCCGCAGGCGGCGAAGCGCCTTGGCCTCTATCTGCCGTATTCTTTCGCGGGTAACATTGAAACAAAGCCCCACTTCTTCCAGTGTGAGCGAATAACCGTCATCCAGTCCGAAGCGCATCTTTAACACTTCCTGCTCCCGCAGGGGAAGCGTGGCAAGTACGCCGGAAAGCTGCTCCTGGAGCAGGGAAAAAGCGGTCTGGCTCGCCGGATTTTCCACATCTTTGTCCTCGATGAAATCCCCCAAAAGGGAATCTTCCTCTTCCCCGATGGGAGTTTCAAGGGAGATGGGCTCCCGGGCCACATTCTTGACAGACTTTACCCGCTGGGCGGTCCAGCCAAGCCGCTCTGCGATTTCATCGTCGGTGGGCTCCCTTCCCAGCGACTGCATGAGCTGCCGGGACTCCCGCACCACCTTGTTGATCTGCTCTATCATATGTACGGGCACCCGTATGGTTCTGGCCTGATCGGAAATGGAACGGGTAATGGCCTGCCT
>JAIROE010000146.1 GCA_031257715.1 Treponema sp.
GGCTTTTCCCCGGCAATTCGGTGCGGCTCCGCTACGGCTATATTGTTACCTGTACGGGTTTTGACAGGGACGAAAAGGGAAATATTTGCGCGGTACGCTGTACCTACGATCCCGCGACCAAAGGGGGCAACGCCCCCGACAACCGCAAGGTAAAGGGAACCATTCACTGGGTTTCCGCGGCTCACGCCGTTCCCATTGAAGTGCGCGTCTACGATTATCTTTTCAGCGCCGAAAAACCCATGGAGACGCCTTCCCGGTCCGGCGGATCCCCCGGTGATTTCACCTGCAACCTTAATCCGCATTCGCTTGAGGTCATTCCCCTTGCGTGGGGTGAACCGTCTCTTGCATACGCCGCGGCGGGGGATCGCTATCAGTTTGAACGGCTCGGCTATTTTGTGCGGGATACGCCGCCTGAAGACGGTGCGAAGGGAAACGGCGCGGATACAGGCGGTGCGGCTAAAGACGGCTCGACCAGGCTCGTGTTCAACAAGACCATAGGCCTTCGGGATACCTGGGCAAAAATAAGGAAAAATGAATAGAGTTGTTCGATAACCTCAGTTGTCGAACAGGTTCAATGAACCTCACATCTCGAAAACAAGGCGCAGTCCCAGTGTTGCCGTAAATCCCGGCATGGGGTATTCGTCAAGGGAAACATAGGCCTGGTCCAGAACATTTCTGAGGACGGCAAAAGCCGCGAGGTTTTTTCCGATCTTTTGATTTACCGTAATGTTGAGGAGAAAGTAAGGGTCCAAGGGCTTGGTATTTGCTTTTGATGTATAGGCTGCGTAACGCAGGCCCGTATAATTGCCGGAAACAAGAAGGGAGCCTGTTTTCCAGGGCAGTTCAAGGGAAACGCCGGCCGTATGCACCGGTGTGTAGGGGATACGGACGTTGGACGCAAACCCAAGGTTTTCGCCCGTACTGCCGGTCAGTATGTAACTTAACAGGAATTGATAGGAAACGGACGGGATGATTTTTTCTACCGGCCCAAATGAAACGGGGATTTCAAAATCCACGCCGGAATCCCATCCAAAAAATACCGCCCGCGCCGTATTTTCCGGCCTCCAGTCCCCGCTGGAATTGCTCCAGTGAATGGAATTGTCCGTTTCCTGCACGTAAAGAGTGCTTTCCAGATTGAACAGATTTCCGAACCGAAACGCCGCGCCCAGATCCGTTCCCCATAGATCTTCCGGTTTAAGGTTCGGGTTGCCGTAATACCCGGCCTGATTCCAGTAGAGATCCTCAAAATCGGGAAATTTAAAGCCGCGAAAATAATTGTTTCTGATGGTGAGCCATTCGGCGGCAAAAAAAGCCAAGCCGGCTTTGGGAACAAGTATGGCGGTAAAACCGCTTCCGCCGTTGAAGTTCATTTTCAGCGATGAAACGACGAGGAATTTTTTATGGGGAAAATATTCGGCGGTAATATACATACCGCCGTTGTGGCGGTCCCTTGTGCCGATGCCGGTGGAATCAAGCCGGCTGTAACGGTAGTCCCCTCCCGTTTGCAGGGAGAGCGTTTCCACCGGATGCCACTTCCAGCGGTTTATGATCTGGAAGGCATGTATATCGTAAAGCGAATTTTCCGCGGGGGCCTTGTAATCCAGCGTTTGCAGGCTGTGGCCGATTGAAAATTCCGCGGCCAGGCTGTCATGGAAGATCCGGGGCATGTCCAGCGCAAAGTTTTCCCTGGCGGAAAAATCCCGCTGTTTTCCGAAGATGCTTGATATGGCTGTTAGCGGAAAATTTTTATCGCCGTAATAAATATTTCCCGAAGCGGTGAATTTTGAATGATCCGGCAAATTCCATACAAGGGAAGTGGAAAGTCCCGTATCCCATATTTCGTTGTGCTCCTTCCTGCGGGTCATTCCGTGGTAATTTTTAATGCGATAATGATTTGCCGCCCGGACGCCGAACCAGCCGGCGGACAGGGAAAGATGTTCGGTTCCCCGCGAGGCAAAGAGACCCAGGCGCTGGGTATCCAGAAGGTCCTGCCATTCGGGGTCCGTCTTTTTCCCCTCGTGGTTGTAATATTTTCCGGGTACGGCGGATGTATTTGAAATGGTTCCGCCAATCATAAATCCCCGCCGCCTTTCCTTTACCGTGATGATATTGACAACTCCTCCCATTGTGCCCGGGACATTGTAGGCGGTATCCGATCCTCCGTAGATCACCTCGATCTTTTCCACCGCATCAACATCAATTGTGCTGAAGTCGAAATCCCCGGACACCGGAGAAGCGGCGGGAACGCCGTCTATGAGAACGGCGATGCGTTCCGAATCGAAACCGCGGATATTGATGTCCGCCTGATTGCCGTAGGGGCCGTAGCGGACGGACCCCAGATTCAGGGCCTGTTCCAGCAGGGCCGGCAAATCCGGGGCGTGCAGCCGCTCTATTTCTTCCCTGCTGATGGTTTTTATCTGCTGTGTAACCGCCGGAGTTCCCGTGACGGTTATCCCTTCATCCTCCATAAAGGGGATTTCCCCGCCGTAAAAATCATCTTCCAGTTCCGGGCCTTCACCGGCGTACAGAGGAAAGAGCATGAAAATGAAAAGGCAGACAGGCAGAAAACCCCTCCGCCCCGGCGCACGTGAAACCATTTTACGGCGTTTTGGTGCAGGAACTGTGCATATCAAAATACCCGTTTATGACCTGATATTCCCACTCCGCTTCCAACTGTGTGGGCCTCCCGGCCCCGTCTTTGGATCCCGCAAACTCTACGCTTGTCCCGGTTAATCTCTGCCAGTGGATGACATAATACCTGCCCACCGCACCCGAAGTCCAGTTGCTGACCGTATACAGGATCGTGATATACCCGCCCCCAAAACCGTCGCTGCGGACATTGAGAATGGGTCCCGAATATCCAACAGTCCCGCTGTAGCTTGCAATAAATTCCCCCACACCGAATGTTGGCCTTTTGATTTCAAATTCCTCACCGTAGGTTGACACCCATTTACCAACGAGATTATCGGGCAGGATGATGGTTTCGCCCAGCGGGTTTATTCCGCCCTCCGCATCGCAGCCCGGGAAGAAAAACGCCCCGGTAAAACAGACCGCCAAAAACAACAATGAAACCTTTCTCATGACAGCTCCTCTCCACGGAAGCATCGCCGCGGAAATTCGGGGAGTTCTTTCGGGGAAAAATACCGGTGTGGAAATACGGATTTTTCTCAAGGCCCAATCCCCGAAGCCCTGGACGGAATACGAACCCAAACAGGTCCGCCGTATACCAAAGTTTCCTGGCTTGCGGACGCCGCCTTTCAGCAGCCGTCCGCCTGCCTTCCCAACCAAAAATTGATCAGTGGCTTCCTGGCGGACCAAAACCCGTTCACAGTTACGGGATAGCGGAGGAATAAACCCTGCATTCGAAATTCCTTCCGAACCATCAGGTTTTCACCTCACTTCCTTTGAAATATACAATAAGCAGTATAAGGAAAAGGGGGGAAATATCAAGTGGCAGGCTCTCCAAAATAATCCCCTTTTCCTGATTCGAAAGACCGCGTATACTGGTTCCATGGCGGATTATGCAGGCGGATATATCGGGACCTATACCGAAGGGGCGGGCGGCAAGGCACGGGGGATCTATTCCTTTGTCATGAATACCGCGACGGGGGTTATTGAAGATTTTCGCCTTGCCGCAGAGTCGGTAAATCCGTCGTGGCTTGTTCTTTCACCGGGCGGGAAATTCCTCTATGCGGTAAATGAGACCGCCTCGTTCGAAGGTAAACCGGGCAGCGGCGGAATCTCCGCCTTTTCGGCCGGGGAAGACGGCAGCCTTGTGTTCCTCAACAGCAGGCGGAGCGGTGGAAAGCATCCATGCCACCTTGCCGTCGATAGGGAAGGCGGCTTCCTTGCAGCCGCCAATTATTCAAGCGGCACGGTTTCGGTGTTTTCCCTGGATGAGCGCGGTTTTCTGGGCGGCTGCATTCAGACGATACGGCTTGCGGGGAAAGGGCCTGTCGAAGCCCGGCAGGAAAAGGCCCATGCACATTCCTTTCTGTTCGACAAGGATTACCGTTATGGTTTTGTCTTTGATCTTGGTTCCGACAGAATCATGGCGTACCGTTTTGAGCGGGGCGCGCCTCTTCCCCTTATTCCTGCCGATCCTCCTTTCTTCCGCTCGGCGCCGGGGTCCGGTCCCCGGCACGGGATCTTTTTCCCTTCGGGAACGTTTGCCTATTGTCTTAACGAACTTTCGTCGACGGTCGATGTGCTCAGGTACGATCTGGGCGGCTGTTTCAAAAAAATACAGAGCATTTCCGCCCTTCCCCCGAAGAAAAAAGCGGCTGGCATTCAGAGTACGGCCTCGGCGGTGCGCATAAGCTGTGACGGCAAATTTCTTTATACTTCAAACCGTGGCCATGACAGCATCGGTCTTTTCAAAATGAAAAAGAGCGGCGTTCTGGAATTTGTTGAAGCCTTTCCATCCGGGGGAAGGCATCCGCGCGATTTTATCATGGATCCCGAAGGTAATTTCCTTGCCGCGCTTAACAGGGATTCGGATAATGTTGTTATTTTTGGAATCAACCGCACAACGGGCCGGCTCAGGAAGCTGAGGGAATATCCCGCGTTATCCCCGGTTTCGATTATCTTTCGCTGAGGCAGTATGGAAATACGCAGGGGAGAAAACCGGGTGCTGGGGATTGACTTCGGCACCGATTCATGCAGGGCCCTGGTTATCGACGCCGCGGACGGGGAAGAGATTGCGTCGGCTCATGCGGACTATTCCCGCTGGGCGCGGGGGCTTTACTGTAACAAGGCGGAAAGCCGTTTCCGTCAGCATCCGCTGGATTACCTTGAAGCCATCCAGTCCTCTGTGAGGGAGGCGGTAAAAAAGGCGGGAAGCGCCGCCTGTATCCGGGGCATAGGTATAGACACCACGGGCTCGACGCCCTGCGCGGTTGACAGGGAGGGAAGCCCCCTTTCGCTAAAGGAGGACTTTGCCGGGAATCCCGCCGCCATGTTTGTCCTGTGGAAGGATCACACGTCGGCGGCGGAATCGGACAGGATAAACCGTATCGCCGCGGCGTGGAAAGGCGCGGACTATCTTCTATATAATGGAGGCGCATATTCCCCGGAATGGTTTTGGTCAAAGATCATGCATGTTCTTTCCGAGGATGAAAACGTTGCCCGTGCGGCCTTTTCGTTTCTGGAGCACTGTGAGTGGATGTCCGCCCTTTTGACGGGAAACAGGGATGTTCTGAAGATCAAGCGGTGCCGCTGTTCCATGGGGCTGCGGGCGCTCTGGCATCCTGAATTCGGCGGCTATCCGCCCCGGGATTTTTTTGAGGCGGTCGATCCCCGGCTTCCCCGCATTCTTGAAACGATGGGAAACGAGACATGGCCTGCCGATACGACTGCGGGCTTTTTATGCGATGAATGGGCGGACCGGCTTGCCCTTCCTCCCGGCATACCTGTTACGGTGGGGGCCATGGACGCTCATACCGGCGGGGCAGGCGGCGGGGTGCGGCCGGGATGGATGGTAATGGTGGCCGGCACGTCAACCTGCGATCTTCTTGTGACGCCCGCGCAGTCAAAGCCGGTCCGGGGCATCTGCGGACAGGCGGAAGGCGCCGTCGTGCCGGGCATGACGGGATACGAGGCCGGTCAGAGCGCTTTTGGCGATGTCTATGCGTGGTTTCGGGAATGCTTTGCTGGCCCCTTGAAAACATACTTCCCGGCATGGAAGATATCGATCCTGCCGTCAGGGAAAAACTCGGAGAGGTTCTTCCCCGTCTCATCATTTCCGGACTGGAGAAGGCGGCGGAAGGAATTGATCCTGCAACGAGCGGACTTGCCGCCCTGGACTGGCTCAACGGCCGGCGTACCCCCGACGCGGATCTTCTGGCAAGGGGCGCTATAACGGGGCTCACGCTTGGGTCCGGCGCTCCCAGGGTGTACCGCGCCTTTGCCGACGCTACCGCCTTCGGGCTCAGGGCTATTGTTGAACGCTTCAGGGATGAGGGGATACCCCTCGACGGTATTTTTGCCGTCGGCGGCGTGGCCCGTAAATCACCGCTTGTCATGCAGATTACTTCCGATGTGCTTGACATGCCCATTCATGTACGGGCCGGCGGCGAATCGGTTGCGCGGGGATCGGCGATGTTCGCCGCTGTGAGTGCGGGCCTTTATCCGGACATTCCGGCCGCACAGCGCAGCATGTGTTCGCCTGTTGAGAAAATTTACACACCCCGGCCCGGCATGGTACTTGCCTATAACCGGATTTATGGACAATATAAAGAATTAGGAGACTATTATGGCAGGAATTCTTGACAGATTTAAGCTTGACGGAAGGACCGCGCTGGTTACGGGCGGCGGTCAGGGAATAGGACAGGCCTTTTGTTTTGCGCTGGGTGAAGCGGGAGCAAAAGTCGCCGTGGTTGACATCAACCTCCCGGCCGCGGAAGAAACCGCGGCCCTGTGTGAAAAAAGGGGAATAAGCGCCGTTGCCGTCAAGGCCGACGTCACCAATGAGGACGATGTACGGAAAATGGTAAAGACGGTCATTGACAAATGGGGCGCCCTTACTATAGGAGTCAACAACGCCGGTATGGGAGTGTGGCGCGCAGCTATTGATCAGGACTTTAGCGAATGGCGGAAGCTCCTTTCCCTTAATCTTGATTCCGTTTTTCTCTGCGCCCGCCATGAAGCGCGTGAAATGGAGAAGAAAGGCTACGGCAAGATTATCAACACCGCTTCCATGTCGGCCCACATCAGCAATACGCCGCAGAACCAGTGCGCCTACAACGCGTCCAAGGCCGGTGTCCTTCACCTTACCAGAAGTCTTGCCGCCGAATGGGCTCCCAAAAATATCAGGGTGAACAGCATCAGTCCCGGCTACACCAAAACCATGCTTGTTGACAAGCTCCTTGAAACTCCGGAAGGAAAAACCATGCTCCCCAGATGGCTGGAAAAAATTCCCATGGGCCGCATGGCCGCCGTCGAAGATCTTCAGGGCGCGGCGGTCTACCTTGCCTCGGAAGCATCCGACTACGCAACCGGCACGGACATCATTGTAGACGGTGGTTACTGCTGCTGGTAGAAGTTCCGTTTTTCACCGCGGTGTATTTTCGTACATATCCACAGGGCCGGTAGGTTTCCTTGGCCTGCCGGAGGCCCGGATCTCCCAGATCCTGTTCCCTGTTAATCCAGGTGAAGAAGCGGGGAAGGGAAGCCGCAAACGCCTGATTCATATATTGATAGATCCCCTTGTATTCATCCAGCGCTTTTTCGAAATGAACGGCAAAGCTCCGTCCCTTGGCAATACTCTCCCCCAGGCACCAACCGGCGGGTTTTTCATCGATGTAGAAAACTGAGCCTTTAAGGTTAAGTATGCCATAAAGCTCCAGCGCCTCCCGTGCGGCCGCATAATCTCCTTCTTTTCCCCTCTCCGTTTTCCAGTTTTCGAGCACTTCCATGGCATCCCGGACAATATCGCGGTTAAGGGCTTCCATCCTGTGTTTGGGGTATGTATTGCTAAAAGTGTTAACAAGGTTTCTTTTCTTGTGATATTTCTTTCCTTCGAGGTTTGCGAGATCTGTGCGGAGGTAAAGATAGTCGAAGTTGTCCCTGTCTTCGCGGTACTCGATTCCCCATCTGTCAAGATTTTCCCGTTCGGCTTCCAGCACCGATTCGGAAATATTCTTCCAGTAATCGTGATCGCCGAAAAGGGCGTCAAGAATTTGCCTCTCAGGCGCGGCGCAGGGAGTCATGAAAAATTTTTTTCCGTCCTTCTCGCCTGAAATGATGAAGATCCCGTCGGCCCCCATGGATACCCGGTAATGATACCGGCGGCGGAAGAGGTACAGATTGGAAAAAGTGAACTCGGAAACACCGTCGGGGGTAAGGGAAAGCCTCGGGTGCAGTTCGTTCTTTAATTCAAGGCCAATGGGAACAAATTCGGGATAACACGGTATGGGCATATATCAATAATAACCATTTTTGTCCCGGTATCATAGGGTGCCGCGGATGCCGTGAACGGTAAAATCATCCTTTACTGAAAGCAAATATCAGGTCATAATAAAGGAATGGAAGCCGGGAGAGGAATCCCGCGGATAGACGACGCGGTTGTAAGGGATTTGATAGTGCCCCGTTTTTTACGCTATGTCCTGTATTGGACTACGAGCGATCCCCATGTTGAAGCCACCCCGTCAACGCCGGGGCAGTGGGATCTTGCCAAAGCCCTGGCGGATGAACTTTCCGGTCTTGGCGTGAAAGATGTCGAACTTACCGATCACTGCTACGTTATCGCCCGCCTTCCGGCCTGTCCCGGAAGGGAAGGGGCCCCGCCTGTGGGGTTTCTTGCCCATATTGATACGGCAAGCGATGTTTCAGGCAGGGATGTGAATGCCCGGGTGGTTGAAAACTATGACGGTGAAAAAATCGCACTTGGCCTGACCGGAAAGGGCGGCGGAAACGGGCCCGGCGTTTCGGAAGACCCCCTCTTTCTTGATCCCGCGCTCGACCCGGATCTTGCCGCCCAAAAGGGAAAGACCGTTATCCATACCGACGGAACCACCCTCCTTGGCGCCGATGACAAGGCGGGTATCGCCGAAATCATGGCCGCGCTGGAATATCTCCTTGCCCATCCGGAAATACCGCACGGCCCTGTGGAGATCGTCTTTTCCCCCGACGAGGAAACCGGCAAGGGGCTCCCCGAATTCCCCCTTGAACGGATCAGATCCAAAACCTGTTATACTCTGGATGGCGGTCCCATGGGTGAACTTGAAATTGAATGTTTCAATGCGTGGAAGGCCGATGTAACCTTTACCGGGAAAGTGATACATCTGGGAACTGCCCGCGGAATTCTGGCAAATGCCGCCCTCATGGCGGCAAGCTTCGCCCTTCTTCTTCCACGCAGCGAAAGCCCCGAAGCTTCCGACGGCTATTACGGCTATTACTGCCCGACGGAAATCCGGGGCGGCCTTGAAAGCGCGTCTCTTGAAGTGTTCCTCCGCGACTTCGACGGCGGTGGAATGAAGCGGCGCCTTGAAGCGCTTGAGGCCTTCGCCAAAACTGTAGAGGTCCAGTTTCCCGGCGGAAAAGTGGTTGTTTCCGTGAAGAATCAATATTATAATATGAAGGAGAAAATAAACGAAAGTCCCCGTGTTCTTGCGATACTGAAACAGGCTTTCGCCAATACCGGAGTTGAATACCGGCAGAAACCCATACGCGGCGGAACCGACGGTTCCCGTCTTACCGAACTGGGAATACCTACCCCGAATATTTTTACCGGGGGAAGGAATTTTCACAGCCGGCTTGAATGGATTTCGGTTCCCGAAATGATCGCCGCCGCAAAAATAGTCATTGAGTTAATTCGTCTATGGGGAGAATTATAATGGACACTTTGAATACCGCCTTTAAGGATTATATCCGCGATGCCATAAGTCTTGTGGATGTTTCAACCGTGGTGACCGAGGAAACGGTTTATCAGGAGGCCAACAAGCTCATACTTCCTTTTCTTGACAAAATGGTGGAACGTCTCAGTCTTCCCGGCTCCCGTCTTGACGGTCTTGAATATCTGGAAGAGCTTTTCGCAAAGGCCGAATTGGGCGCTTCCTGTCTCCTCCTTCTGGAGCATTACAGCAATCTTGATCTTTCAATTTTTTCCTGGTTTTTGCGGCAGGCAGGCGGCCGGGGCAGGGAAATAGACGATGCGCTGGTATCCATCGCGGGGATGAAACTGACCGAGGACAATCCCATTGTTGCGGTTTTTGCCAGCGCCTACACCCGGCTCGTGATCTTTCCCAGCCGTTCCCTGCAGGCGCTTGACGCCGAAAAGAACAGGGCCGAAATCATACGCAGCAACGGCATTAACCGCGCCGCCATGAAGAAACTTCTCGAGATAAAAAAACAGGGAAAGATAATCCTTATTTTTCCCTCAGGAACCCGTTACCGCCCCTGGGACCCTTCCACAAAAAAAGGAGTCCGTGAAATTGATTCCTATATCCGTTCTTTCGATTATATGTGCCATGTTGCGATCAATGGAGAAATCCTCCATGTCCGCAAGGGGGACATGCTGGACGATTCCGTGAGCAAGGATCTTCTCCTTGTAACTGCGGGTCCCGTGTATTCCTGCGCCGAATTCCGTGAAAAGGCCAGGGCCTCCCCGGGAGCTGCGGGTGTCGAAGACAAGAAACAGGCCGCCGTAGACGCCGTCATGGCGGAGCTTGAAAAGATGCACCGCGAAGCGGAGGAAAAACGGCGGAAGCTTCTGTGATTGGAAGCCGGGGTCCATACCCCGGAGCTTGCTCCGGAAAATTTACCACCACCGAAAATGTTGTAAACCGCCTTTTGGATCGGGGTATGGCCCCAAGAACCCGCTCGCGGGGGAGAGTACAATAAATTTCCTATCCAATGAAGATACCCAGGAGCTTGCTCCTGGGTATCTTCATTGTTTTATAGCCGGATCGTTTTATAACTGCGGCGATGATCCCGGATTTTGGCGCCGGCGGATATTGGACTTGTTCAATAACTGAAGTTATTGAACAACTCTATTGTTTTCGGAAGGGACCATCCGGAGTCTTAGCAGCAGGGGCAGATGATCGCTTAAACCCGCCCCGTTTCGCGGATTATACGGGGAAGGGTATCCGTGCCGGCCAGTAAACGGCTCTTCATTGACGACACGGCATGATTCATACTCCCACCCGGCCGTGTCGAAAAATTCCTTCGAAAGGAGAAAGTGATCGATGGTTTCCCAGGTGTTTTTATAATAATACGAGCCGTTTTCAAGTTCCGTTTCCCACGGGCTGAAAAACACCTCCGTTGCCCCCGGAAAATGAACCGCCAGAGGCGGTTTGTTCCCGCTGATGACAAGAAAATCGTTCTGCCCGCCGTCCCGGTCTGCGGTTGCCGCCGCGAGGGGATCATCGGGCATAAGGGCGATTGCCGTTTTTGCTCCCCGGCGGTAAAACCCGTCGTGGTTTTCGTTAAGATCCCCCGTGATTATCATCGGTATCGCCGGGTTATCCTTTCGTATCTCCCGTATGCGCCTTTGTATCAGCCGGACCGATGCCATTCTGAACGCTTCGGTCTCATCATCTCCTCCGATTTTTGACTTCCAGTGGCAGACAAAAAGAACCACGGGGGAATTGCCGGGGTCAATCCATGCTTCCAGTACCGGCCGGGGCGTGGTTTCTCCGTTGCTGTATAGTGAATGAGTGGACGCTTTAAGAACGGGCAGCCGGCTTATTATGCCTACGCCAAGTGAACCCTCGTGATTATTGGCAAAGCGGATTTGATTGTAGCCGCGGCCTTCAAGCGGATTCCTGACGAGTGCCGCCAGTGTTTCGGACGTTTCGACCTCAACGAGTGCGATGACATCGGGTTTTTCTTCTATTCCGCCTATGGCCCTGGAAAGGGCGTTCAGTCGTCCTGAATATTTTTCGTTTGTCCAGCCGGCCCCTTCACGGTATTCATCATATTCATTGCCGGTCTCGTTTCCGTCGAAAAGGGTCTGTACATTCCAGCTCAGTATAGTCACTGTTTCCGTTTTATCCCCGAACGGAGCTTCACATCCGAAAAATGCCGCAAGCAGGCACAGTATCCATGCCTTTCTTGCCGAAAACATACCGTGGACGCCTGGCGGCAGGCTGCGCAAATTTTTTTCGCCGATGCCGGTTTTTTTCATAAAACCTCCTTTCTATAAATAGGGGATGAATCTGCGTGACGCTTCAATCCCGTAGATTTTTTTATTTTTTCTTTCCGTTTTCTTTTTTCTATGCTATATTTAAGGTACTCTTTACAGATTTCGGCCTGTGCCTTGCCGTGATCCTTCAACCGTATTCTGCTTATTCCGGGTACTTTTATGGAAGTTATCTATTCTTTTTATGAGAGGGACAGGATCACGATTCCTGTTACGGTTCCTGTTGGAGGTTACAATTCTGAATTATTTTCCAGGCTTCTAAAGTCCGGGGCCGGCTGGGACAAGGACGGCCGGCGGTTTATTTTTTCAAACATTCTGAACAGCAAAATTTTTGACCGTTTTCAGAAGGTAATGCTCCGGGTCTTTTCCGGCTTTCCCCATGTGTATATTGACGAAAATTCCGGTACTTTCAGGGTTGCTGGTTTCTTTGGCCGCCCTTGGCGTTTTTCCGCAAAACCGGCGAGGGTTTTGGTTTCGGCCTTGCCGGTGGATCTGAACGTGAATACCGCCGATCTGCCCGGAAAGGGTCCGGCCGCGTCTTTGCCGTCTCCCGCCGTCAGCGATGCCAATTGCCTTCACAATTCCATTTCCCTTCCGGAAATGTTTTCTTCCGGCTGGGCCGACAAGCTTAAAACTGAACTTCATTCACGGAAATACAGTCCCCGGACCATAAATTCCTATCTGTACTATAATCGATGTTTTTGCAGGCACATTCAGAGATGTCCCGAGGAGGTCATGCCCGAAGACGTCCGAAACTACCTTGCCTATCTTGACAAGGCCCTCGATCTTTCCGCTTCGTCAATGAATTTGGCTATCAGTTCGCTCAAATTCTTCTATGTAAATGTGATGAAGCGGAAAAACCTGATACGGGATCAGCGTCGGCCCCGGCATGATAAAAAACTTCCCGCAGTACTTTCCGGAAGGGAAATCGAGCGCCTTCTGGAATGTGAAACAAATCCCAAGCACCGGCTTCTTTTAATGCTGGCCTATTCATCGGGGCTCCGGGTCAGCGAAGTGGTAGCCATCAGGAAGGAACATATTGATTTTAGCCGGAGGATGCTGTTAATCCATGCCGGGAAGGGGCGTAGGGACCGGTATACGCTACTTTCCGACAGGGCGGCGGATTTTATCAGGCAATACTGCGCCCTTTATGCCGTTGATACATGGCTTTTTCCCGGATTTCCGGCAAGTTGTCATCTTTCAATACGGACCGCCCAAACGATTTTCAGTAAGGCGCTGGAAAAAGCCGGAATATCAAAGCCGATATCAATACACGGCCTTCGTCATACCTTTGCAACCCATCTCCTTGAAAACGGAATCAATATCCGTTATATACAGGAACTCCTCGGCCACACCAATCTTCGTACTACCCAGCGCTATACCCATATTGCCCGGCGGCAGGTATTCAAAATACGCAGCCCTCTGGACAGCCTTTCCGGTGAAGACGAATAATATCCGGTATGTTCCCGGGAGTAGAAGATTTCCGAAGATTCCCGGCCGGTATCGGATCCTGACAAAGGATTCGCCGGATCCGTCAATGAACCTCTGCGGAGCAATCTCCAGCAAACTTGTTTGCCGGTATCTTGGGCACTGCGTTATTTGAACGAAAACTCATTCGACAGGAAATTATACCCTCCCCATGCAAGCGAATTCCTGGCGGGTTCATGGTTTAATACCAAATCTTTGTAAACATTATGATGTTTGAACCGGAGCAAGCGTGCAAACAAAGTTTGCGGCGGGGTATTAGACCATACACTTCGTAATAAACACAGCCGGCAAAAGATCCACAGCCCATTTTTAGATGCCCCTCGCCTTATCACTCATAACCCGATATAACACGCAACTTTCAACGCCTTATCATACGATCGGTATCATTTAAACGGATCTTTTTATCTAACCACAGCCGTTAATTGACGAATATTCGTGGATGGAACGTTATGCGCAATACGTTTTTGAATTTTTTGCAAATTTTTGGGAAATCTTGAAAAAACTATTGAATAAAATAATTCTTTGCAGTAAAATCAAAATATAAATATTTTTGGAGGATTTTATGATACGGTATTTGTTTTCCTTAATAATATTTCTGGCCGGAATT
>JAIROE010000162.1 GCA_031257715.1 Treponema sp.
AACTTTACCAAGCCCTATGTGGCGAATTCCCAGCTTCTTGTGGTGCGCAAGGATTCCGGTGTCAAGCCCGGGAGCCTCGATGAGATTCCGGGGCTCAGGCTCACCTATCAGGCGGAAACCACATCGGATACCCTTGCAACCGAATGGATAAGCAGAACCGGGGCGAAGGTTGAGGTTTTTGAATACGACAAGGTGATGAACTGTTTTGACGAATTAATCCTCAACCGGGTTGACGTTATCCTTGTGGACAGCGTTGTCGCCGCCGACTACCTTGCCAAACCGGGCAATCCTTTCGAGATAACCGCCGAGGTAAGCAACGACGAAGTGTTCGCCGTCTGTCTTAAAAAAGGCAACGACGCCCTCACTGCGGCCCTGAACAAGGCGCTGGATGAGCTTTATGCCGACGGGACCCTTCAAAGGATTTCGCAGGATGTTTTTGGAACCGACGTAGTTTCTTCGGTCCGGTAAAAAAAGAAACGGAAAAGGCGCCGCGGTAAAGCGGCGCCGCCGTTTTTTGAAGGGGGTAATTGATGTTCAGTTTGTGTGAAGACGCCGATTATGACAATGTCCCCCTGCACAGGAAGCGCTGGTTTGTCCTTTCGCTTTTTTTTGCGGAATTGTGGCTTCCGGTGCTGCTGTATTATCTTCTCTTTGACTTCTTTGCCGTCTTTTGGGCAAGCTGGTATATCCGGATTGCCCTCCTGTGCCTTTGCTGGGGCCTTCTTCTTGTCATTCTTTGTACCGGGGATATTTACGCCCTGCGGAAAGACAGGGTGTACAAGATCAGGCTGAAATACCTCTTTGTCGTTCTGTACCTTCTGGTTTTGACCGGCGCATGCATTCTTGCGGCCGGAACGGCGTTCACCGTTTTGCGCTACGCTCCGGAAAATGTCAGGGACTTTTTCAGAACCATCGCCGCCTGGGTGATACAACTGGTGGAAGGGTCCAGGGTTACCCTTTGGCTGACGATCCTTGCCGTCTCGGCGGGGCTTGTCATGAGTCTCTTTCTTGCGCTGGGCAAGATGTCAAAGAAGCTGTGGCTCAACAGGATCTGTTCCGCGTATATTTTCTTTTTCCGGGGTACGCCCCTCCTCATGCAGATCTACTTTATTTACTACGGTCTTCCCCAGATAACCCCTGCCCTTACCATAAATAACCGCTTCATTGCCGCCTTTATCGCTTTCAGCCTCAATTCGGCGGCTTACTGTGCGGAGATTATCAGGGCGGCGATCCAGAGCATCGACCGGGGCCAGTTCGAGGCGGCAAAGGCGCTGCGCATGTCCTACGGCCAGACCATGGCTCTTGTCATAATTCCCCAGTCCATAAGGCGGCTCATTCCGCCTGTAGGAAACGAATTCATCATGATGCTCAAGGATGCTTCCCTTGTTTCGATTATCGCCCTTACCGATATAACCAAAGTAACCCGTTCCATTTCGTCGTCCACAGGATCGGCGATGGTGTATATACCGGCGATGATACTCTACCTTATCATCACCGCGGTCTTTACGTTCGTTTTTCACAAGCTGGAAAAGAAATATTCCGTCTATGTGTAAGCCGGAACGGTTTTGGAGATAGCCATGTCAATGATAAAGACCGTCGATGCCTGCAAGACTTTCCACGGAAAACAGGGAAGGGGCCCTCTTGTGGTGCTGAAAAATGTGTCGCTTACGGTGGAGCAGCGGGAAGTGGTCTGTATCATAGGCCCTTCGGGCGCGGGAAAATCCACCTACCTTCGCAGCCTTAACCGGCTTGAAAAAATTGACTCGGGGAAAATCTACATTGAAGACAAGCTCCTCTTTGACTGCCGGGGAGGGGTGAATACCCACAACATCAGCCATCAGGAATTGAACCGGTCGCTTCTTGAAGTGGGAATGGTGTTTCAGAGTTTCAACCTCTTTCCCCACAAGACGGCGATTGAGAACGTAATGCTCGCCCCCGTTCATGTACGCAGGGTTCCCCCCGAAGAAGCGAGGGAAAAGGCTAAAGTGCTTTTGGAGCGCGTCGGTCTTGGCGACAAGATGGACGCATATCCGGGGCAGCTTTCAGGCGGCCAGCAGCAGCGGGTCGCCATTGCGCGGGCCCTTGCCATGGAGCCGCGTATCATGCTTTTTGACGAGCCTACTTCCGCCCTTGATCCCGAACTTGTCGGTGAAGTGCTGACGGTGATGAAGGGTCTTGCCCAGGCGGGCATGACCATGCTTGTCGTCACTCATGAAATGGGCTTTGCCAGGGAAGTGGCCGACCGTGTGGTCTTTATGTTTGAAGGGGCCATACTGGAAACCGGAAAGCCCGATGTGATGTTCAGCAGTCCTTCCAATTACAGGACCAGGCAGTTTCTACAGAGCGTGCTGTAGTTTCCGCCATGAAAAAACTGCTGATGGGCAACGAGGCGATTGCACTCGGGGCAATACGCGCCGGGGTGAGGTTCGTTTCAGGTTATCCGGGTACGCCCTCCACGGAGATCCTTGAAACCGCGGCCTCATACGCGCGCGAAAAAGATCCTTCCCTCTACGTTGAATGGTCCGTAAACGAGAAGGCCGCGCTGGAAGTCGCCGCGGGCGCGGCCATGGCGGGCGCCCGCGCGCTTGTAACGATGAAGCAGGTGGGGCTCAATGTCGCTTCCGATCCGCTTATGAGCCTTAATTACCTGGGCGTCGAAGGGGGCCTTGTGGCTGCTGTCGCCGATGATCCGGGGCCCGTTTCGTCCCAGACGGAACAGGACACCCGCCGTTTCGGAAAATTCGCCAAGCTCGCCGTCTTCGATCCCTCGTCACCCGAAGAGGCGTATATCATGATAGCCGACGCTTTTGCCTGTTCCGAAAAATACCACCGCCCCGTGCTGTTCCGTCCCACGACCCGCGTCTGCCACAGTTACGCTTCGGTGGAGATCCTCGATCCCCTGCCCGTAAAGGCGCCTTCGGGTTTCGACAAGTCGGGCGGCCGCTGGGTTATCCTGCCCGGCCTTGCCTACAGGAATCACATTCAGATTGAAAAGGATCTTGCCGCCATGGGGGAGGAATTTTCGGACTATGCGGGAAATTTTCTTTATGATGTGCCTGGAGGAAACGGTGCGGGCACTGCCGGTGCGGGAACCGTTAAAAAGGGCATCGCGGCGGGCGGGGTAAGCTGGGCCTACACGCTGGAAGCGCTTGAAGAATACGCCTCAACACGGGAAAGCGTCCCGCCGTACCGGCTCCTTAAAGCCGGTTTTTTCCCTTTTCCCGAAAAACCGGGAAGACGTTTCCTTGACGGGCTTGAAGAAGTTCTGGTGATAGAGGAACTCGATCCCGTTATCGAAGACGAGCTGATACGCATCTGCGGCCTTTACGGCATTGCGGTAAAGGTCCAAGGAAAGTATTCAGGCGTCATGCCCCGCGCCGGGGAAAACACCGTTGCCCTTGCCGCCGAAAAGTTACGGGCCTTTCTCTCCGGCGCTTCAGCCGCCGGCGGTTTTGAACCGGCGGAACCGGCCCTCCCCGCGCTTCCCCCGCGTCCGCCTGTACTCTGCGCGGGCTGTCCTCACCGCGCCTCGTTTTTCGCGGTACGGGAGGCTTTTGCGGCGTGGGCCCGCGGCAGGACGGCGTCCGGGGGCGCGAAACCGGAGGCGGTCTTTTCCGGTGACATAGGATGTTACACATTGGGGAACGCGCCCCCCCTCAATATGACCGATACCTGCCTCTGTATGGGGGCGGGCATCACCGTGGCGCAGGGAATAAACAGGGTGGAGCCCGGCACGGTGAATTTTGCGTTTACCGGCGATTCGACATTTTTTCATACGGGCATTCCGGGGATAGTAAACGCCGTATACAACCGCGCCGATATTATCGTTGTGATCCTCGACAACTGCACCACCGCCATGACGGGAAGCCAGCCTCATCCGGGAACGGGAAAAACCGCGCAGGGTCTTCCCGGCGGAAAGATAGATATACACGCCATGCTTACCGCCGCGGGGGTAAGGTGCGTAGAGCGGGCCAATCCCTTTCATCAGGCTGAAGCCAGGGAAGCGGTGCGCCGGACGCTTGGACGGAAGGGAGTGCGGGCCGTCCTCTTTGAGGCCCCCTGTATCATGGTGTCCAGGGGATCTGTCCGTTTTGTCATAGACAGGGAAAAATGTACGGGATGCGGGGCCTGTATCCTGCGGCTCGGCTGTCCTGCCATTTCCATTCCGGCGCCCGCCGCCGGGGGAACTGCCGCCGTGGAAACAGGCGCCGCCACGCCTGCGCCCAAGGCGGTAATCGACGGATCGCTTTGTACAGGCTGCGGAATATG
>JAIROE010000193.1 GCA_031257715.1 Treponema sp.
GTATCTTGAGCGCTGCTTAATTCGGAACGGAGGCTCGTTCGATAGGAAGTTTATTATACCGTCTGGTTTAATACCAAATTTTGAAAAGCATTGCATTATTTGAGCCGCGGCAAGCCGCGGGGTATTAAACCAGACTCCCGAATAAATGGCACAACTCTTTGGTCCCAAAATCTGAATTTGAAGTTGAGGTTGAGGCAAATAAAAATTTATGCATTATTGCAAATGGCAAATCATGGTTCGCTGATTTTTCTTCGTATGATGAATTTAAATAAAGAACCCCGCCGCACGGTGGGGTTCTTCGTTCAGGAAGAAAAAGTCCCGCGGATTTTTCTCATTTTGAACCGGGGCTCTGCTACCCCGCCATCATTGACTGTCGAATTGAACCGCCCCAAGGCTCCCCCGCACAAGCGGGCTCTTGGGTATTAGGACCCCTCGAATAAATTCGGGACTCTTTCCGCCTGACCGCGTTTTTATCTTTTCGCCCTTACAATATCCATCGACTCTTTACAGGTCCTGATGATCGCTTCATAATCCCCTGCGTTCACCACCCCGCGCTCGCAGAGCCAGCCTCCGCCTATGGCAAAAACCTGGGGGATGATGAAGTCGGCCAGATTGGAAAGATCCACCCCTCCTGTCGGCACAAATCGTACATGGGGAAAGGGACCTGAAAGTGCCCTTATCGCCTTTGCGCCGCCGTACACATTGGCGGGGAAAAATTTGACCACGTCCAGCCCCGCCTTCACCGCCCGGGTAATCTCCGTGGGGGTGACGCAGCCGGGAAAAACCGCCGTATTGTTTTTGAGACAGTAATCGACTATTTCAGGATCAAAGCCGGGCGACACAATGAAGGATGCGCCCCGGTTTACCGCTTCCCTGCACGCATCAAGTGAAAGCACCGTACCCGCGCCGGCAAGAACATCGGGGCAGTTTTTCGCCACTTCTTCGATGGCGGGAAGTCCCGCCCCGGTCCGCAGGGTTATCTCCATGACATTTACGCCGCCTGCGGCAAGGGCCCGCGCGGCACCCACGGCGCGGGAGGCATCGTCAATGACAACCACCGGAACAAGATACGCCGCTTTTATTTTTTCCTGGACCGTCATGACGCCGCCCACCTGGGATTGTCCACCATCTTCGGCCTTCCATCGGAACCTTCCACCACAAGCTTGCGGTAACCTTTCGTTTCTATGGTCGCGTAATTATGGCCGGCGTCAGCACGGAACACAAAGAACGAAACAAGCGGCGCCTTCCCCGTGTTGACGCTGCGGTGCGCGTAACGTTTGGGCACATACACCGCCTTTCCCGGCTCAAGAAGCTGCAGGGACACATCCCCTTCGGGATTTTCCAGCAGCATGCCCCCCTCACCCGAGAGCGTATAGTACACCTCGGCGGTTTCAAGAACAGTATGAAAATGGCCTTTGGTCATAAAGTATTCATCGCCCACTTTGCCAGGGTACGTGATGGACGCGCCAAAAGCCAAGTCCCCCGGATTCGCGGGAACACCCAGTTCATAAAATTCATAGACTAGGGGATTTTCCCCCGCCGCGATCTTTTCAAAGGCGGCCGCATCGGCGAACATGCCCTTCATTTCCGAAAGATACCGTTTTGTGGACGGCGCATTCTTTGAAATCCCGTCCTTAAGGGAAAAATCCAGCACAAAACCCCTTGCCCAATCGTAGGCCATTTTCTCCGGCATAACACCCCCGTTATTCATTTTTCCTTCGCGATACCGCTCAATTTTTCAAGCATGGGAAGATCTATCGTTATGTGAAACACTTCCGCAATTACCTGGGTCCAGCCGTAAATAAAATAATTCCAGCCGTCCTCAACATGAAGTTCCTTTTCCTTCTCCTGCGCCTTTGCCTGCCGCATGAAAAGAAGATCCCCCCGGTAATTGATCTCCCATACGAGGCTGTTCCGCGGATAGGAGACGGCGTCCGTCGTGGGAGATCCCGGCGCGTCCTTGCCGAGTCCCGTGGCGTTGACCACGAGGGAAAAGGGCGGCAAAGCCGCCACGAGGGCGTCGTTATCCGCGGGAACGGGGCCGTGTACAAATTTAAAATTGACATGGTCAAGCCCGGACAGGGCCGCTTTCGCCGAAAGAAGCCGCCCCTCGCTTCTGTTGGCAATGGTGATGCGGGAAGGAATGTCGCCCGCGGCCTCCTTCCTGGAAAAATACAATGACATGGCAAGGGAGCTTCCCCCGGCCCCGAGAAGCAGAACCTCGCCGCCGTGATCCGCCCAAAAACGGGACGGCACAAACCTTTCAAGGGCCATGCCGCTTGAAATGGGATCTTTCGCGTGGGCGCGGAATTCATTTCCGTATTTTGAAAGTGAGGAAACTTCCCCCAGTTTTTCCGCATAGGGATCGGCATAATCGAACATGTCCCGGCAGGCCCTGTACAGATCGAGCTTGTGGGTGGTTACCAGAGCCCCCAGCGAAAGAGGATCGTTCTTCAAAAAATCCACAACCTGCCGGTACTCCTCCGTCCGGGCGTGAAGGGGAAGGTCTATGCCCTTTATTACCGCGTCAATGCCCAGCGCCCCCGCCCATTTGGGAAATACCTTCATTATGGA
>JAIROE010000211.1 GCA_031257715.1 Treponema sp.
AGGAAATTTATTGTACTGGCGTGGTCCATACCCTGATACGAAAACCGGCTTACACCTTTTCTACGGGTTGTAAATTTTCCGGAGCAAGCTCCGGGGTATGGACCACGCCTTCCAATCAAAACGGCAGTTTGGGAAGAGTGGGAACCGACGGGGGCTGGAAGGACGGCGTTTTCCCCTGCAGGACATCCTGAAGGGCCTGTTCGGCCTGCCGCTTTGTATCGTCCTTTACCTGTTCCACCGCCTGATTCGCGGCGTTCCTGACCCATTGTTCCAGTTCGTTCTTTTTGGCGTCGAGGGTGTTTTTAAGTCCGTCCAGCGCGGCCTTGTCCCCCCGCGCGGCCCTGAAAATGAGATCCAGTTCTTCTCTGGAAACAAACTTCCCGTCGATATACCGGCCGATCCTCTCGCGGAGAACCCGTTCCAGCTCGTCCATGGCCCTTGCCGCATAAGCGCGGACAATGCGATCCAGCGCTCTTTTGACAAGATCCCCTATATTGGTGCTTATGCCAAACTCGTCTTCGGCGGAAGGATTATGAACATACCGTATGGAAAGAAGCAGATTGTCCGTTTCTTTTACCGCGGCGTCTATCGCTTCGGCCAGCGTACCCGAAGGGTTGATGAGGCTGGCCCCGCTGATTCCGACGCTGCCGTCTCCGGCAACCACGCCGTCCGGGCGCCCGGAAAAGTCCAGGCCGAAATTCACATCGCCCCTGAAACCGCCTATCCCCATTTGGGCAAATTCCTTTTCAAGGCTCACCGGAAAACCGCGCCCCGAAACATCAGCGGTAAAACGCCCGGATGCGGCGGTTCTGAAATCCGCGGAACCCCTGAAGTCAACCTCGCGGGCAAGGGATCCGTCCGTTTCGGCAATGGAAAGGGCAAGGGCAACGGGAACGCCGGAAAGATCCGGATTGGAGCTTACTCCCCGCAGATCAAAGCCCGTGCGCCAGTGCTGCACCGTAAAATCGGTGGCAAGAATGCCGAGGTAAAATTTGGGATACTCTTTTGAGGGAAAAGCCACGTCCCGGCCCCTGAAAGCCGGGGTCTTGGGGGGCTTTTCCTGTTTCGGTTTCGCATCCTGGGAAGCCTTGAGTTTCGCAAGGGCGTCAAGGGCCAGAAGGCCGTAATCAAGGTACTGTTCCGCCGTATCCGAAAGCACCTCGCGTATGGAAGGCTCCAGCGCGGCAAAGGCTTCGCCGCTTCCAAAATCAAGGTAAGACTTAAGGTGATTGAAGTCCTCCGTTATGGCGCTCCGCGCCTGTCGTTCAAGGGCAAGGGCGGTCTTGATGTCCGCGTCCAGCCCGTTGACCAGGTTCGCCGCGTCGTTTGCCGCTGCCTGTACGCTGTCAAGAAGGGCCGTAATATCCCTCACGGCGCCGGTGATCGCCTGAACATCGTTAAGACTGCCCGCGTTAAGGCTCGTCACCTGACGCACCTTTTCGGCAAGCTCATCTTTCCTGTTCTTGACAAGTTCAACCTGCCCCTTCCATTTTTCCAGGGCCGCGTTATACGAGGCAACCGCGGTATCGTAGAGTTTCGGCGTACTGAGCTTGTCAAATTCCCGGTCAAGAAGCCCCATGGCGTCGAAATTCCTCAGATCCACAAGGGGAGGGGCCTCCGCCTGCTGCCGGCTGCTCCGCGCTGCCGCGGCCCTGCCCGGCAGCGCACCGGAAACGGTACGGTCCGTTCCGAACCGTATGGCGCCGGTCCTGATCTCCTCAATGTAGATCTTCCCCCGCAGCACCGCCACGGGATTAAGGCGGAATTCCATGCGGCCAAGCTGGAAAAGGTTCTTCATCGGCTCGTTCCGGTTCGCCACGGTAACCGCGTCTATCCCCACACGGAAATGGAAAACATTGAGGTGAAAATTATCCACATCCGCCCTGGCTTCAAAGAGGGCCTCGAGCCCCCTTTCCAGCGCCCGCTCAAGAAGGGGATTCATGAAAAAAGTAAAGAAAACCACCAGAGAGAAAATGACAAGGCCAATCACGGCAAGCGGCGCCGCCTTTACCGCGAAGCGCCGGTTATCGGCAATGACACGGCGGAGGGTTTTAAGGCGCCTCATGTCACCCGGGGAAAGTCCCTCCCGGAGAACCATCTTCGTATCCCGCGCCTCAAAACAGGAAGCGAAAAAATTCCGGTCTTCGGCATTGGGGATGTTCTTTACATACCATTTTTCAAAAACGCGCCGCGAAATGACTTTCTTCATTCCTGCCCTCCTTCGTCCTGCGCAGGGGCGGCAGGCGAAACATCACGGACGGCCCCTTTCGCCCCGCGGAGTCTGGGGGCGATGATGTTCCGGTACACCGAAAGCAGGCCGAAGACCAGAAAGAAAACCGGGAGCCAGAGGATTATCCCGCACACAAGCCCCCCCGCCACCAGCGTATTGTTGAATCCGGTAAAGGGCACAAGAGGCATGTTGTAAAACGAGGTAAAAAAGGGCTCAAGGGCGCCGATGTGGAGCACCGCCCACCCCAGGGCGTCAAGCGGCATGACGATGAGGGGAAGGAGGAGGAACTTCCCCGCACCCATCACAAGGAGTGATAAAATGCGCCTGTGCCGTAAAAAGAGCGACACCAGCAAAAGGACTATCCAGAAAAAATTCCCCAGGGGAACAAGGGCAAGAAGCACCCCCCAGGCGGCGCCCGCCGCAATCCGCCATCGTTTGACATTCCTGCCGCGGACCGCAATTGATGCAAGCAAAGACTTTATCATAATATGTAAACTATGCCGCTAAAAAACACAAAACGCAAGGGTCCCCCGGAGAAGTCTCCGGCGGAATTCCGTTTGGACTTTACCGGCAACCCGGTTACTTGCGGCCGGAAACCGGGAACATATGCGTATGGCGCCAAAGGGCGGCTCATTCGGGACCGATGACGCCGTTTATAAAGGCGATGATCTCCCGTTCCACATCGGAACGTATGTCCCTTTCCTGAAGGATCTCGTGGCGGTAACCGCTGTAAAGTTTGGTTCGTACCTTTCGGTGACCCGTGACGGCAAGCCGGTTGGCGGCCGCGTATACCCCTTCGCCGTAATTACCCACCGGGTCCTGATCTCCTGCGAGAAAGTACACCGGCAGCCCCGAGGGGACTCTTTGCGCCCATTCGACGCTGCCTGTCTCAATGATGATGCAGACAAGATCGTAAATAGACTGAACGGTAAAACGGTCTATGTGGAGACTGCCACAGAACGGATCGGTCATGCCGTCCTCCACCACGCCGGGGTCCGCCGAATTCCAGTCCGAGCCGGTCTGGGGGTTCTCGTAGCGGTCCGTCCAGCCGCTGAACAGCGAAGCGATAAACTGCGGCCCCGGCTTGCCGCCCTGACCTGCCTTTACAAGCGCCTCAAGTTCCTTCGCAATGGGGAAAACCGAATCCATGGTCCCGGAGCTGCCGACGGGAATAATACCCGACGGATCTTCGCCGTAACGGGCGGCATAACTTCGGATGATCATCGATCCCCAACTGTGCCCCACCATGAAAAAGGGCAGACCGGGGTAGAGTTTAACCGTCATGTCGTGGAGAGTTTTTTCATCCTCCACAGTGGTCATATAGCCTTTGAAGCCAAAGTCGCCCCAGGTGTCTGTGTCATGGGCCGTCTTGCCGTGACCCACATGATCGTCGGCGCACACCACAAACCCCGCCTCGTTCAGTTCAAGGATAAGATGAAAGTAACGGCGGGAATGATCCCCGAAGCCATGGACAACCTGCACAATTCCCCTGGGTTTCCTGATGGGCGTATAGATCCATGCCTTGACGGTATCCCTTTCATTAAATGAGGCAAACTCAAGTTCCCTTAGTCCCATAGACAGCTCCTTCCCCGTTTTTTGCCGGACTATTATTGTACACCATGGACCCGGCAAATATAAGCCGTCCGGTTCAGCCCTTCACGCTGCCGACCACTAAACCGGTGGTAAAGTATTTCTGTAAAAACGGATACACCACCAGTATGGGCACAAGGCCAAGGAACAGTTGGGATGCCCTGCCTGTCTGTTCGTTCATCCGCCTGAGCAGTTCGTAATAATTCGAGCCGGACTGCCGCAGTATTTCCCTGAAATTAACCAGGAGGGTTTGAAGATAGGTTTGCAGGGGGTAGTTTTCGGGGGAATGCATGAACAGCGCTCCGGTAAACCAGTCGTTCCAGTGGTACACAAACGCAAAGAGGCCCACCGTGGCCAGAGCTGGCTTTAAAACCGGCAGGTAAATTGAAAAAAGTGTCCTGAAGTGGCCCGCGCCGTCGATCATGG
>JAIROE010000277.1 GCA_031257715.1 Treponema sp.
AAACGGAATAGATCTTGCCGGGATCGACTCCCGCCTTTCCGGCCCAATAGGCTTTGATCATCGCGCCCATCATCTGCTGGGGAGATTTGGCGGTGGAGAAGTTGGGGATCATGTCCGCGTAGTATTTCTCCATGTAATCAACCCAGGCGGGACAGCAGCTGGTGATGAGGGGAATGTCCGATCCCTTTTCGGTAAGCCGCTTCACCAGTTCCGTGCCTTCTTCCATAATCGTAAGATCCGCGGAGAAGTTGGTGTCGAAAACGGTCTTGAAGCCCAGGCGGCGTAGGGCGGCGTAGATCTTCTTCGTAAAGACCGTTCCCGGGGGAAGGCCGAATTCCTCGGCAAGGGCGACACGGACCGCGGGGGCTATCTGGACCACAGGATGTATGTCCGGGTTCTGCAGTGCGGACCATACCCTGACGGTATCGTCCCGCTCGTAGATGGCCCCCACGGGGCAGTGGGCGGCACACTGTCCGCATTTGATGCAGGGACTCTCCCCCAAGGGGGCGTCGGCCGCGCTGGCTATTCTTCCCTTGATCCCCCTTCCAAGGAATTCAAGCGCCCAGACATTCTGTATTTCCTGACAGACCTTGACACAGCGTCCGCAGCGTATGCACTTTTCCGGATTAAGTACTATGGCCGGATTGGAATCGTCCACGGGAAGGGCGTTAAGCACCTTGCGGTAAGGAACTTCCCGTATGCCGAATTCCGCCGCCAGCGTCTGCAGTTCACAGCTTCCGTTACGGGGACACTGGAGGCAGTCGTTGGGATGGTTGCTGAGGATAAGCTCCACCACGGTACGGCGCACCGCAATGATCTCCGGATCATGGGTGACGATATCCATGTTGTTGTCAACCGGCGTGGTACAGGCGCGGGCCATGCGGGGAGATCCGGGGCCGGCGGTACGGACGATGCAGATCCCGCAGGAAGCCCAAGGGGGCAGATCGGGATTGTAACAGAGGGTGGGGATCTTGATGTTGATCTTTCTGGCCGCGTCCAGAATGGAAGTACCTTCCTCTACCTCAACCGGTGTTCCGTTTATTTTAAGATTAACCATAATTTACTCCTACTCCTTGCTGATGGCGCCGAATTTGCAGGTCTTGAAACATTCGCCGCATTTGACGCAGGCCGCCGAATCGATCCGGTAGGGAGGCCGCTTCTTGTCGCTCCCCTGAACCTGGGTGATGCAGTTTGCCGGGCACTTCTTCGCGCAGGCGCCGCAGCCTATGCACTTTTCGGCGTTGATCACATAACGGACCAGACTCTTGCACTTGCCGGACCGGCATTTCCTGTCGTGAATATGTTCCAGATACTCATTCCTGAAATTCTTGATGGTGGACAGGATGGGATTGGGCGCCGTCTGGCCCAGAGCGCAGAGGCTTGCCTTTGCCATGGACTTGCCTATGGTTTCAAGCTTGTCAAGATCGCTTTCTTCCCCGTTTCCTTTGGTTATCTTCTCAAGAAGATTGAGCAGCTGGGTAGTCCCTATGCGGCAGGGGCTGCATTTTCCGCATGATTCATCGACGCAGAAATCCATGTAAAAACGGGCCACGTCTACCACGCAGTCGTCTTCGTCCATGACTATCATGCCGCCCGATCCCATCATGGAACCGTTGGCGGTAAGACTTTCGTAATCTATGGGCGTATCGAGCACTGCCTCGGTGAGTATGCCCCCGGAAGGACCGCCGGTCTGAACTCCCTTGAATTTCTTCCTGTCCTTGATGCCGCCGCCAATCTCGAAGATGATCTCGCGGAGGGTAGTACCCATAGGCACTTCGACAAGACCGGAATTTTTGACTTTGCCCGTAAGGGCAAAGACCTTGGTGCCCCTGGATTTTTCGGTCCCGATTTTCGCAAGCCACGCGCCGCCCTTGGCGGTTATCACGGGGATGTTGGCAAGGGTTTCCACATTGTTGATAACCGTGGGCCGCTGCCAGAGCCCCTTGTTCGCCGGGAACGGGGGTTTGGGAACGGGCATACCCCGGTTTCCTTCAACCGATTTGATAAGGGCCGTCTCCTCGCCGCAGACAAAAGCGCCCGCGCCCAGGCGTATCTCAATGTCGAAGTCAAAGCCCGACCCGAGTATGTTTTTACCCAGAAGGCCGTAATCCTGCGCCTGGGCAAGGGCCCTCTTGAGCCGTTCTATCGCAAGGGGATATTCCGCCCGTATGTACACAAAACCGTAATTTGCCCCTATGGCTTTACCGGCGGTTATCATCCCCTCAATTACGGAATGGGGATCTCCTTCTATAGTGGACCGGTCCATGTAGGCGCCGGGGTCCCCTTCGTCGGCGTTGCAGATCACGTACTTGATGTCCCCCTGGGCCTTGCGGGCAAGATCCCATTTAAGCCAGGTGGGAAAGCCCGCGCCGCCCCGGCCCCGGAGGCCGGAAATTTTCATCTCGTTGACGATCTGTTCGGGAGTCCATTCAAAAAGGACCTTTTCAAGCCCGCTGTAACCCTCACGGGCTATATACTCGTCTATGTTTTCAGGATTGATGACACCGCAGTTCCGCAGCACCACCCGGACCTGCTTGGTAGAATTCGATGTCTTCCACCGCCACGGAGGATTTCTTGTCCGTTTCGCCCTTGTAAAGGAGCCGCTTGACTTCGCGTCCCTTGACGATCTGCTCGGCAATGATCTCGGAGGCGTCTTCGGGCTTCACATCCACATAAAAGGATTCTTCGGGCAGCACCTTGACGATGGGCCCCCGTTCACAGAAGCCGAAACAGCCGGTCTTGACGATCTGCACTTCGCTCTTCACGTTCTGTTTTTCCGCCTCGGCGATGAGGCGTTCGTAAATTTCCGCGCCCTTGCTGGATTCGCAGGCTGTTCCGCCGCAGGTAAGAATGTAGTGGTTATAGGCCATTGTTCTCTCCTCAGCCGTTTACGATATCCGCGGCGGGCCTGTCCAGAATGTGGCCGTCCAAAAGTTCCCTGCCGATGATATGCTTCCTGATAATTTCCTCGGCAACATCCGCGTCTACCTTTCCGTAGATCACCGCGGGCATGCCGGGAACCACTACTTCGACGGTGGGTTCCGAATGGCAGAGCCCCATGCAGCCGGTCTGGCGCACCATCACGGTATCCACCAGTTTGTGTTCATCCAGTGATCTGATGAAGGCGTCCAGCGTTATCTTCGCTCCCGCGGCAATACCGCAGGTACCCATACCGACGATAACCTGAATCTCCTTGCCCTCAGCATCACGTCTGCGCAAGTCGGTCTTCCTGGAATCCCTGAGCTTTCGCAGATCTTCAAGGGTCATCTTTGCCATACATTGCTCCTCTCATTTAATAGAGTTGTTCAATAACTTCAGTTATTGAACAACTTCCGCTAAAAAACGGCGGATTTGGCGGATTTTTGCAAAAAAATACACCGAATCCGCAAGACTTGTAAGCCAAGCGAAGCTTGGCAAAGAACCAACCGGGTTCTTGAACAAGTCCAATCTTCTTCAATCTTCTTCTTCAAGCGATCTGAGATACTCGTCAAGCAGCACCAAAGATCCTGTGTCTTCCAAATCGCCAAGCGCTTCGGCCAGCTCCGTTTTGCGGACTTCGTAATCCAGATCCGCGCCAAGGCCGGCACGGGTCCGGCGTATGATAAATTCACCGGGACCCTCAAACATAAGAACGGTACGGAACATGCCCGGCAGATCGCCCGCCGGAGGCGTATCCACATTATCCAAATCAAACCACGCGCCTATCTCGGTCCCCCTGCCTTTTTCGGATTTTAAATCCCAGCCGCCCCCGCTCTGCCGGGCGGTCTGTATCAGGAAGGGAATCCCCAGCCCCACCTTCCGGTGGGGGTGCTTCTTCCCGTCGGTAACAAAAGGATCGACGGCGCGGCGGATTTCATCCTGATCCATGCCCTTGCCGTTGTCCTTTACAAGGAAACGGAACTCCCGTTTCCTGCCGCCCGTTTCGGCGACCAGAAGCTCCACGCCGGCGGCCCCCGATTCGGCGGCGTTCTGGACTATATCTGTCACCAGATCGCTCAAGGTGAAATGCACGGCCAAAAAACCTGCGGTTTTTCAGCCGTTCTGGTATTTGGCGATGATGCCGGGAAGCATGTCCTTTGTCAGTTTGCCGTAGGTGTCGTTTCCCACAACCATTACCGGGGCAAGCCCGCAGCAGCCCACGCAGCGCACCGGATCAATGGAAAAAAGGCCGTCTTCGGTCACCCCGCCTTCGGCAAGACTAAGAAGACTCCGGGCCTCTTCGATAAGATCCGCCCCGCCTTTAAGGTAACAGGCCGTTCCCAGACAGACAGAAACCTTGTATTTTCCCGGTTTGGTGGTTTTGAAAAAATGGTAGAAAGTAATGACCCCGTAAATCCGGGCCAGGGGAATTCCCGTGATTCGGGAAAGCCGTTCCGCCGCCTGACGGGAGATAAAGCCGAATGTTTCCTGAGTCTTATGCAGAATCATGATAAGACTGCCGGGCTTTACCTTCCATTCATCAATAAATGCGATAAGCTCGGGGGGAAATGTATTATCCCCGGAATTGTTAGAGACCGCCGCACCTGCCATGATACCCCCACTGACATGATATTTCTTCTGAACATATTTTTTAACGAAAAACTTCTAAAAACTGAAGTTTTTAGAAGTTCCTATAGCCATTCTATAACGAACGGGATATTTTGGCAAGGAGAAGAACGGAATATTCTACGGGGTCCAGGTAACCTCGTAACTGAGGGGCGTTTCAAGAACCAGCACGTCAAGTAACGGCACGGTAAATTCCGCTCTTTTGCCGGAACGGCTGCCTCCGCGCACGGAATTCACCTGTCCGGGGAAATCGACGGCCGCCTGTATGGTGCCCCGGGCTATCTCGTCCGCCGTTCCCTGACCGTAAATCGAGGCGACCAGAGAAAGATACTCGGTCTTTGTCAGTTCCTCCCCGGTAACGAGAGGGGCCATGAGGGCGGCAAGATAATCACTCACCTCCGCGGAAACAAGGGAGAGGATCTCCGGTGCCGACGCCCGGTTCATGACGACGGCAAGGCGGGAAACGCCCCCGGCACCCTGTTCCAGGGTGATAAAACCCCCCTTACCCCCGGCAGGGGCAAGGAAATCCCCTATGCGGGAGATGGAGAGGGGGCCTTCAATAGACCGGGACCCTGTATTACGGAAAGAAACGGAACGAACTCCCGGCGCGGACGACATGGAACGCGCGATGCCTTCGCCGTCAAGGATGGCCTCCGTCCCGGCGGAAGACCCGCCCATCGTTTTAAGGGAGCGGATAAGGGCGGCCGTCCGGGGTTCGAGGGAGGTCGAAACGGCAAATTCCCCCGACCCGTCCGCCGCAAGACGGCCCTGAACGCCGGCGGTACAGGAAACAAACAGGGGAAGCAGCGCCCCGGACAAAAAAAAGCATTTCCGCATCTTCATCATGTTATAATAACAAAAAAACGCCGGGAATGTAACGGGAAGGAGATCCTGCAACTTTCTCCCGGTTTCGGTGTCAAATTATCACTACTCTAAATTTCGGCGCTGCCTGGCGGCTTGTTGCGGAGGTTCCAATGATCGAATACAGAAACGCGTGGGCTTTTTTGGAAGAATACCGGGGGAAATTTTTTACCGGCCTCTGGCCCACAATTCCGGAAATGTTCCGTATCACTACTGCCCGGTACGCGGAACGTCCCTGCCTTACCATTTATGAACCCGAAAGGATAAGCCTTACTTACCGCGAAAGCCTTGCGCGCATAGAGGCCGTCGCCCGGTGGCTGCACGAAAGGGGCATACGCAAAGGGGACAAGGTTGCGGTTACGGGGAAAAATTCCCCTGAATGGGCCGCCGCCTATCTGGGCATTCTCTTTGCCGGGGCAACGGTGGTTCCCATCGACTATCAACTCAGGGCGGAAGAGGCGGATCTTCTCCTGGAGGCATCGCACGCCGTAATCCTTTTTGTCGATGAGGAAAAATACGACCGGTACGAGGGGAACCCCGGCCTGCGCGGTATCGTCTCTTTAACCAGGGAAAAGGGGACCTACATTTACGATCTTGACGGCCCCGAAGCGGTCATTGAAGGGGCTGCGGATACCGATCTCGCGGCCATACTTTTTACGTCGGGAACCATGGGGAAACCCAAGGGCGTCATGCTGACCCACCGGAATCTGGTTTCCGACTGTTACCTTGCCCAGGGCAACATGCTGCTGTTTCCCACGGATGTTTTTTACGCCCTCCTTCCCCTGCACCACGCCTATACCATGCTGGCGGTGCTGATTGAAACAATCTCCGTCGGCGCCGAAGTGGTCTTTGGGAAACGGATGGTCACCAAGGCGATCCTCAAGGACCTTAAAGAGGCGAAGATCACCATGCTGCTTGCCGTTCCCATGCTTTTCAACAAGGTTCTGGCGGGCATCATCCGGGGGCTCAGGGAAAAAGGGCCCCTCGTGTACGGTCTCATCTCGGCGCTCATGGGCGTTTCCGGTCTCATAAAAAAAATATTTCACGTTAACCCCGGGAAAAAAATGTTCGGTTTTATCCTTGACAAGGCAAGCCTTACCACACTTCGCATCTGTATCTGCGGCGGCGGCCCGCTGGCCCCCAGCGTCTTCAGAAAATACAACCAACTGGGGCTTGATTTTGTGCAGGGCTACGGCCTTACCGAAACCAGCCCCATCATCAACCTCAATCCCATTGAATACTACAAAGAGACAAGCGTCGGAAGGGTGCTGCCGCAGGTGGACATGAAGATCCTCAATCCCGACGAACGGGGAATAGGGGAAGTGATAGTCAAGGGCCCCGTGGTGATGCAGGGCTATTTTGAACTGCCCGAAGAGACCGCCGCGTCTTTTACCGAAGACGGCTACCTTAAAACCGGCGACGTGGGCTACATGGACAACGAAGGGTATCTCTACCTCACGGGGCGCGCGAAAAACCTGATAGTTACCGAGGGCGGAAAGAACGTCTATCCGGAAGAGATCGAAAATGAATTCCAGCTTTTCGAGGAAATCGAGCAGATCCTTATCCGGGGCTACGAGCTTGACAAAAAGATGAAAACCGAAGGCATAGAGGCCTTTGTTTTTCCCAATCCGGAATTCAACCGGGGCGGCGGGACAAACGAAAACGGCGCCCCGGATCCGAAGGCGCAGGCCGCGGTGAAGGAGCGCATAAACGCCATCATCGCCGAAGTGAACCAGCATCTCCTTCCCTACCAGAAGATAGCCCGTACCGTCATTCTGGATAAACCCATGGAGATGACCACTACCAGGAAAATCAAACGGGACACCGTCTAGGGGCCGCGGGCGGCATTACAGCGGTTCCGGCACAGGCACGGCAAGTTCTTCCGCGGTTTTTTTGAGCGTCTCCCAGACTTCCCCGGCAAGGGGTACCCCTTCCCTTTCGCTCCGTTCTTCGGCTTCCTGTTCTTTGAGTCCCGCGTACCACACCCGCTCCGCCCCGTCCGCGGGCTCAAGCGACGAAAGCTCTCCGAGCATGCGGCTCATGTCCCGCCTGAAATCCTCCGGGGGTCTGAAAAGATCGATGCGCAAGGCCATGAAAAAATGACAGACGCGGGCGGACGACGCTTCGCTGTCCCGCACCGATTCGCCGAAGGTTCCCCCGGAACAGAGCGCGGTGAGTATGTCCACCATGACCGCAAGGCCGTAACCCTTGTGGCCTCCGGAAATCTCGCCTTCTCCGCCGAGGGGAAGAAGGCCGCCGCCGCGCTGGTACAGCATGTCCTCAAGCAGACGGGCCGCGTCGCCGGAGGCGCGCCCTTCCGTATCCACAGCCCAGAACGGGGGGAGTTTTTTCCCTTCACGCTGGTACACTTCGATCTTTCCCCTCGTGACCGTGGTGGACGCCATGTCCAGGCTGAAGAGCTTCCCGCCGGAGGCGGGCGCCGCAAAAGCGATGGGATTGGTTCCGAACATCGCCTTCCGTGCGTACGTGGGAACCCCCAGGGCGGCGGTATTCGTCATTGCAATGCCTATCATGTCCCTGCGGGCGGCCATTTCGGCGTAATAACCGGCTATACCGAAATGATTGGAGTTGCGTATACTGCACACCCCGAAACCCTTGTCTTCCGCCATGGCGATGACCCTGTCCATGGACCGCCTGGCAAGGGAAAGACCCATGGCGCCTCCCGCGTCAAGGACAAAAGACACCGGCGTTTCGCGGAGCACAAGAGGCCTTGCGCCGCACAGGATGGCGCCCTCCCGTATCCCGTCCGCGTAACGCCTGATTCTGGCGACGCCGTGGCTCGGTATGCCCCTGGCATCGGCGGCCGCAAGAATACGGGCCGAATCTTCCGCCTCATCCGAGGCCAGTCCCAAAGCGGTGAAAATGTCCGCGCAGAGTTTTTCAAGCGCGCGCCGTTCGATGTGGATCATGTCATGTTACCCGCGCAGGCCGCGGCGTATTCCCGCGCTGGCGGCGTGTCCGGCAAGCCCTTCGGCCGCCGCGATGCGCTCCGCGGCGTCTACCGCCTTTTCCCAGCCGGACCCTTTTGTGCAGCGAAGGGTGGTGACGATCTTGAGGAAATGGCGCACCGAAAGGCCGCCTGAAAAACGGGCGCTTCCCGAAGTGGGAAGGGTGTGGTTGATCCCCGCGGAATAATCCCCCAGCGCTTCCGCCGCAAGGCTTCCCACAAAAAGGGAGCCGTAATTTTTAAGGAGAGGTACGAGGGATTCGGAGCCGGGGACCTGCAGTTCAAGATGTTCGGGGGCTATTGTATTGGCGATACGCACCGCCTCTTCGCCGGTGCGGCACACAACGATGAGAGCTCCCGAATCCACAGACGCGCGGGCCGAATCCGCGGAAGGAAGCGAAAGGAGCCGCCGTTCAAGCGCCGCGCCGATGAGGTCCGCCGTTTTCCGGGACGGCACGAGCGCCCGCGCCCTGGCATCGGGATCATGCTCCGCCTGGGCGAGCATGTCGGCGGCGGCAATATCAGCGGCCTTTGCGGTGTCCTTTTCCGCCGCAGCGCCGGTCCAGCCCTCCCCGGCAATCACGAGCATGTCGGTAGGACCGGCGATAAAGTCTATCCCCACTTCGCCGTAGAGCAGGCGCTTGGCCGCGGCGACGTATTTGTTTCCCGGCCCGGCGATAATGTCGGCGCGCGGTACGGTTTCGGTCCCCAGCGCCAGAGCCGCAATGCCCTGCGCCCCGCCCAGGGCAAACACGCGATCCGCACCGGCAAGATGAGACGCGGCAAGGACGCGCCTGTCGGGAAGGCCGTCTTCAAGAGGCGGAGAGGCGAGCAGCACTTCGCCTGAACCGGCGGCGGCGGCGGGAATGACGCCCATGAGGACCGATGAGACAAGGGGGAAGCGGCCGGCCGGGGCATAGACGGCGGCCCGCTCTACCGGGATGACCCGCTGTCCGGCGATGAGGCCTTCTCCTGTTTCGTACTCAAAATCGAAGAACTGTTTTTTTTGCTCCAGCGCGAAACGCCGTATGTTATCCGCGGCAAATTTCAGGGCTTCCACAAGAGAAGGATCTTCGGCCTCAAGCCGTTCATACGCTTCCCGGACGGCGGCGGGGGGAACATCCGTCTTTTCGGGGGCGCTCCTGTCGAAGCGGGAAGCGAAAAGCCGCACCGCATCATCCCCGTCTTTCCGCACGGCGGCGATGATCTCCCGTACCGCCGCTTCCGTTTTTTCATCGTTAAGGGGCCGTGCGGAGGCTTCTTTCCAGTACGCCGTAAATTCCTGACTGTCGATAATCTTCATGCTGAACTCCCTAAATTTCGCGGCATGCATCGAGAAAAAAATCCATGTCCCCGTCGGATCCCATGCTGACCCTGATGCAGGAAGCAATGCGGGGCCTGTCGAAATGCCGCACGAGTATGCCCCGTTTCCGTAATGCGGCGGACAATTCCCCTCCGCCCAGGCGGGGATGTTTAGTGAAAATGAAGTTGGCGGATGAAGGAAGCACGGTAAAGCCCATTCCCGCAAGCGCGGCAGAAACACGCTCCCGTGTTTTTATTATTCTTTCGTTTACGCCGTCGTAATAGGCGGCATCGGAAAGCGCGGCGGCCGCTCCCGCAAGGGCGAGCCTGTCCAGCGTGTATGAATTGAAGGAATCACGTACACGGCAAAGCCCTTCCATCAGCGTTTCGTCCCCCATGGCAAAACCCGCCCTCAGCCCCGCAAGCGACGCCGATTTGGAAAGGGTGTGAACGGTAAGGATGTTGGGGTGCCTCCCAATGAGGGGAACCGACGAACCGCCTCCGGCGAAGGCGATGTAGGCTTCATCCACAACAAGCACCTTCCCCTGTTTTTCAAGATACGCGGCAAGAACGGAGACGCTCTCAACGGAAAGGGAAAGCCCCGTCGGGGCGTTGGGATTTGCGATGACCGCCCCGCCCGAGGGAACAAAGTAATCCTCAATCGCTATGGAAAAATCTTCGGCAAGCGGAACGGTGCGGAAAGGCGTTCCCCACAGCCCCGCGTACACCGGGTAGAAGCTGTAGGTGACATCGGGAAAGAGGACAGGAGGCGCGCCGGGGCCCGGCTCAAAAAAAGCGGCAAACGCAAACGCCAATACTTCGTCGGAACCGTTCCCCGCAAAAACCTGTTCCGGCCTTACCCCGTACCGTGCGGCGGCGGCCTCGCGGAATTCCGTACAGGCGGGATCGGGATAGAGCCGCAGCCTTTCATCCGCCGCTTTTTTTACCGCATCGATCACTTTGGGCGAGGGAGGATAGGGATTCTCGTTTGTATTGAGTTTGATGACGATCTTCCCGTCCTCCGGCTGTTCGCCGGGAACATAGGGGACAAGCCCCCTCGTCCGCGCGTTCCAGTAAAAACTCATCCTTCATTCCCCCTTTCCGGAATGGCGCCGGGTTATTCGAATACGAACAACCCGGCGCCGCCCTAACTCCTCCCTTCTCCCCCGGTCAAATCCTCCGCTTCCTGGAACCAGTCCAGTTTGCGGGTCAGGAACATGATCAACGCCACAACCACAAAGGTCCCGATGGAACCGATGAGCAGGGCGTAGGATTCGGCGTTCAGTACGGCGTACAGGAGGATGTATGAGGTGCTTACCGTAAGGCCCATATACCAGCTCTTGTTCCAGGAAGGCAGCAGGGAACGGGAGTACAAGGTCATCATGGCGGTTACCGCCAAGGCGGCAATGAGATAAGCGGTGTAAAAAGGTATCTGCTCGGACAATGAAAGGAGCAGGAGATAAAATACCGCGTTGCCGATGCCGGAAAGGAGGTAAGGGACCGGATGAATTCTTTTTTTCGAAAATATTTCAAGAAGAAACAGAGTCAGGAAGGGAACTATCAGAAAGAGAACGGCGTATTTTACCGCCCGTGTATTCAGCGCATAGGTATCGACGGCGCGGAAAAAATCCACGCCGAATAACGAGCCGGTATACTGCCGCTTCTCGTCATGATTTTTCCAGAAAAGCGGTATGTCCCGGCTTAAATAATTGACATCCCAGAAGGCCGAAAAATCCGTATCACCGATGGACGACCCGCCCGGCAGATAGGCGCCCTGAAAGGAAGGAGCCCCCCAATCGGCGGAAACGGCGGCGTGGGTGTCCTGACCCAGAGGCAGAAACCGCAGATACCGGCCCCCCTGTATGTCAATGCTGACGTGGAAGGCCGCGGCTCTGTTTTCAAACCGGGAAAGGCTCGCGTAGATACCCCCGATACCCTCGTCCGCTCCGGAATGCCAGGAAGAGGAAGAAAAGGGAGATCCGTATTGAAAGAGACTGTAACCCCGGTTTCCGGGCTTGAAAAAAAGTTCTTCATCGTTCCATGTTGAAACGTTCATTTTGCGAATTCCCTTCTGGCTGGAAAGGGAGATAATCAGTTCCGTCTGATTGAGGAAAATTTGTTCATTGGGTAATAGTTCCGTTATGGCCATAGCGGGATCAAAGACGCCTTTGAGGGTGAGGGTTCCCGAAAAAAGGGGAACCTGGAAAATTCCCCGTTTCCGTATTTCGGTTTTAAAGGCGGCGTTTATATCGAGCTTCCGGGGGTTTATGACCAGCGTGAAGGGCGTTCTAACCTGTTCTATTTTTTCCCCATCCTTTTCGGTTTTGGTCCTGACTTCCCCGGTCCTGATTCCGGGAATGATGACAATGGGCCCCGCCGCCACAAGCTCTTTTCCCCAGGCTTCCATGATGTCCGCCTCGGCGCCGGCCGCAGTCCTTCCCCGTTCATCCACCAGAGAACGGATCATGGACAGGGGAATAAGCAGCAACAGCACCAATACCGCGAGCAAAAGCACCTTGAAGGTATAACCCCGGGTAAATTTTCCGAAAACCGGTTTTCTGCCTTTATCCATGTCAATTGCCTCCTTGTGCTCTCCCGCACACTTTCATTTCTTGTGCCGCCTGTCAAGTTCGTCCAGAATTTCACCGGTCGTCACCCCTTTGCGGGTCATAAGGACCGTGGCGAAATACAGAAGATCCGCCGCCTCCCAGACAACTTCCTCATGAGTTACAGCGGCGCAGAGTTCTCCTGCTTCTTCCTGCACCTTTTCCCGGACCAATTCGTCGTCAAGAGAAGCGGTGTAGGAACCGGGCGCGGGATTGCGGAGCCTTTCGGCAATGATGGACCGGAGCGTTTCCCATGTATAGCGGCGCTCCACGGAAAAGCACGAAAAGTCCCCGGTATGGCAGACAGGGCCGGAGGGTTCCGCCACGGCAAGAACGGCGTCACGATCGCAGTCGGCCCTGAGTTTTTTGAGGACGAGGGTATTGCCCGATGTTTCCCCCTTCATCCAGAGCCTGTCCCTGCCGCGGCTGTGAAAGCAGACCCTGCCCCGCGTAAAAGTTTCCAGAACAGCTTCCCGATCGGCAAATCCCGTCATCAAAACCTGCCCCTCGGGGGACTGCACGATGAGGGGAAGAAGCGCGCCTGCCGGAGCGGCCCCGTCTGTCGGGGCGGCCGCGCCTTTCTTCCAGTTGAGCGAAGCGGCAAAGGCGGCGGCGAGACTCACTTTTCCGGTGTAGAGGGCCATGCCGAGCTGTACGTCGCAGCCCAGGGCGGCAAGGGCTTCCACTTCGTCCAGCGACGAAACGCCTCCGGCCGCGGTGATGCGGCAGGAGACCGCCCCGCGCAGAAGCTTTACCGGCTTGAGATCCATGCCCGTCATGGTGCCTTCGCGGTCCACGCAGGTAAAGAGCAGTTCCGACACATACGGCTCGACCGCCTTCGCCGCTTCGACAAGGTCAAGTCCCGTGCGGGTCTTCCACCCATCCACAACTATCTCGTATCCGGAGGACCCGCCGCCCTGGTTCACACAGGCAGCGGCATCCACGGCCGCGATTATCCGCTGCCGGCCGATTTTCCCCGCGAGGCTTTCAAGAAAGGGGATATTCACCGCGAACGAGTCCCCGGCGGGAAGCGCGCCCTTTTTCGGATCCCGGAACACAGCCGAACCGGCGATGATTTTTTTCGCCCCAAGGCTCACCAATTCTTTCGCCTGATCCGCGTTCCGTATGCCCCCGCCCACCCGGCATTCGGCCCTGCGGAGGAGGGGCCGTATCATATCGAGATTGTAGGGCGGCACCCCCCGGCCCATGGCGGCGTCAAGGTCTATCACCGCCACTTCACCGTACCGGTCGAATTCTTCCGCCAGGGCGGCGGAATCCTCCCGCCGGAGGACCAACTCGGACCCCTGTTTTAACTGAACGACCGCTCCGTCCTGTATGTCTATTGAAGCTATAACCATCTGTCCTCCTTTCGCGGCCCCCGCACCCTCGGAGCTTTGCGCCGCCCCGGCCCCTTCATTGCCGCCCGTCTTTGGCGTTTACCGCCCGCACCTCCTCACATTACCCGCATGTCTCATCCCGCGCCGGCTAAACGCGCACGCATACTCCCCGCGACCGGACGCGGCGCTTGATTTCCCCTATCGT
>JAIROE010000369.1 GCA_031257715.1 Treponema sp.
ATTAACGGCGGTTTTCAGCTTTATATTCTCGGATGGGTTATCAATACCGGCGATGCCGATTACGGCCTCTACGAACCCTTCTATACCGGCCAGCCCACGTGGGCAAATACGGCACGGTACTCCAATCCCCGGGTAGATGAACTCTTGGACCAGGGTAAACGTACCGTTGATGAGGCGGCAAGAAGGGAAATTTACTATAGGGCCCAGGAACTGATTGTTGACGATGCGCCCTGGATTTTTCTTTGGGATACAGAGGAAATTGCCGCTGTACGAAGCAATGTCAACGGACTGGTGTCGCCCCCTTCCGGACGCTATGAGTTTAACCGGATTACGTTTGACTGATGGGGGATTTTGTTGCTGCCGGAACATGGAAATTTTCGTATAAGGGCGTCCTGAGGGCAGGGGAACTACTATCGGCAGGCAAAGAGGCCCTGGACGCCGTTGAGGCCGGCGTAGTTGTTGTGGAAGACGATCCTGAGGTCTTTTCGGTCGGCAGCGGGGGGTATCCGAATTTGCACGGCGAAGTTGAACTTGACGCCGCCATTATGTGCGGCGCAACCCTGGCTGCCGGCGCCGTACTCGGCGTCAAAGGCTTTCGTCATCCGGTCAGCATAGCCCGCGCTCTTATGGAAAAGACCCCCCATATCGCAGTAGCAGGCCGGGGAGCGGATGAATTTGCCTATGCCGCGGGTTTTCAGAAAGAACCCAGGTTCTATCAAAAAGCCTGGGAGCGCTGGTTTGCTCTCAGGGACACATACCTTACGGATGGGCAAAAATATCCGCCCCTGGATTCCTGCGCCGCGGGCAGCTACGGTACCGGCGGAAATAGTGAAAGCTCCCCATCCCCCGGTGACGGCCATCACAGCCACGATACGGTCGGCGTCATTGCATTAGATCAGCGGGGCTGCGTGGCGGCGGCTACTTCTACCAGCGGCTTGGCCCTAAAAATACCCGGCCGTATAGGGGACAGCCCGGTGATAGGCTCAGGTTTTTATGCGGACGACCGGGCCGGCGCCGCTGTGGCTACCGGCGTAGGCGAAGAGATAATGCGGGGCTGCCTGAGCATTGTGCGGTCCTGCTTATGTCTCAGGGCCGCAGCGCCCAGGATGCCGCTCTTGAGGCAGTGGGAACCCTTCACCGGAGGCTCTTGGCAATCCGCGGGAAAAAACAGATGGCCGGTAAAATAGCCTTGCTCTGTATTGATACTCAGGGCCGTGTTGGCGCTGCCGCAAATCACGGTGATTTTTTTTATACCTCGATGAGGAAACAGACTGAAAAGCCTGAAATTATCGAAGCCAGGCAAGTAGAAGACTGAGGACCCGGAATCATGTATAAGTATATCGTCAAAAGGATGCTGATGATGATCCCCGTACTGCTGGGGGTAACCTTTATTGTTTTTCTTTTAATGTATTTTGCCCCCGGAGATCCGGCTAAATTGATTTTAGGTGATAATGCAAAACCGGAAGATGTTCTCAGGCTGCGTCAGGAGTTGGGTTTAGAGACTCCCTTTCTCCAGCAGTTTTTTTCGTATGTAGGCCGTATCGTTTTTCATTTTGATTTTGGCACTTCCTATGTTACCAAAAGATCGGTGATGATAGAAATCCTTGAGCGCTTTCACTATACTGCCAGGCTGGCCGTATTGAGTACGGTGGTTTCGGTGTTTATCGGCCTTGTCTGCGGAGTCATCGCGGCGACCAGGCAGTATTCAATTTTTGACAATATGGCCACGGCCGCGGCCCTGGTCGGCGTTTCGATGCCGTCATTTTGGCTTGGCCTGATGCTGATTATATTCTTCGCCCTCAATTTGGGCCTTCTGCCTGCATCCGGGTCTTACGGTCCCCCTTATTGGATACTGCCGACCATTACCCTGGGTACTTCCTCGGCTGCCAACATTATGAGGATGACCCGTTCAAGCATGCTTGAAGTGATACGTCAGGATTATATCAGAACCGCCAGGGCAAAGGGGCAGACCGAAGGGGCCATTATTTTTTATCATTCCCTTAAAAACGCCCTGATTCCTGTCATAACGGTTATCGGCATACAGTTCGGCAACCTTCTGGGCGGTTCAGTTGTTACCGAATCCGTCTTTGCCATTCCCGGAATAGGGAAATACATGATCGACGCCATAAAACAAAGGGATTTTCCCGTTGTAGGAGGCGGCGTTCTTTTTTTAGCCATCATATTTGGTTTTATCAATCTTTTGGTTGATATACTGTACAGCTATATTGATCCGCGGATTAAATCCCAATACCAAACCCGCAGATTTACAAAAGGAACAGCGTTATGAGCCGGAAAAAACTGATGGTAAAGCAGGAAGGCCCCTGGATGGAAATTGTTCACCGTTTTTCCCGCAATCGCATGGCTATGTTCGGATTTGCGGTGATTTTTTTGCTGGTATTATGCGCTGTCTTTGCTCCTCTCATAGCGCCCTATGGTTATGATGATCAAAACATTCCCATTGCCAGCCAAAGCCCCAACGCGGAACACTGGTTTGGAACAGATAACTTTGGCAGGGATATATTCAGCCGGGTCATTTACGGCAGCCGTATATCGCTTCAGGTTGGACTCATAGCGGTAACAGTTGCCATAATAAGCGGCGGCATCATGGGCGCTGTTTCGGCCTACTATGGCGGTGTTATCGACCATATTATTATGCGCTTTATGGATATATTGATGGCTATTCCCGGCATGCTGCTTGCCATTGCCATTGCAGCTTCTCTGGGGCCCGGACTGCGCAATATGATGATCGCCATTGGAGTAGGCAATGTTCCGGGGTATGCCCG
>JAIROE010000042.1 GCA_031257715.1 Treponema sp.
CATTCCATGGTACGGATGAAAGACGGGGCGGTATACGCCCAGCTTTCCCGGCCCGATATGCGCCTTCCCATACAGGAGGCCCTTTTCTGGCCGGAAACGCCGCCTTCTCCTTTCGGCGCTCTGGATTTCGGCGGCCTCCGCCTTGATTTTTCCGAACCGGACAGGGAAAAATTCCCCATGCTCCCCCTGGCCTACGAGGCCGCCCGTCTTGGGGGCCTTTATCCCTGCGTGTATAATGGAGCCAATGAGGAAGCGGTTCTGGCTTTTCTTGGGGGAAGGGCGGGTTTCCTTGATATACCGCGTATAGTCGAGTATGTTTTAAGCGGAGCGTGGGAAAGCGAAAGCGTGGATCTTGACGCCGTCTTTGCCTCCGACAAGCGGGCGAGGGAGCTTGCCCGGGATTTTACAAACAGGAAACTGAGGGGAAGAACATGACCTTTCTAAAGATACTGCTGGGCCTTGCCGGCCTTGGCGTGGTGGTTTTTATTCATGAACTGGGACATTTTCTTGCCGCCCGGCTTGTCGGCATAGACGTAGAAGCCTTTTCCATTGGATGGGGACGGCCCATCCTCAAAAAAAAGATAGGCGCAGTGGAGTACCGCGTCGGCATGTTCCCCTTGGGGGGTTACTGCAAGATGAGGGGTGAAAACGAATTCAGGGAAGCCTGGGAGAACCGCAAGGACAGCATAGAAATGGTGAAGGGAACTTTCTTCGGCGCGAGCCCCGCCCGGCGTATCCTTGTATCACTGGCGGGCCCCCTCTTCAACCTGCTCTTCGCCATCCTCGTCCTTTCCGTCATCTGGGGCGTTGGTATCGATGTAAATACACTGGAAAACCGCATTGTCCTCGCGTCGGAAACAGGCGGGCAGCGCGGCCCGGCCGACGAAGGGGGGCTTAAAACCGGAGATCGTATTCTTGAAATCAACAGAAAGAAAATTTCCTATTACCACGACATACAGGAACAGATCGCGGTAAATCCTGAAAAAAATCTTCCGGTTACCGTGGAACGGGACGGGGAAACCCTTTCCCTTGAAGTGCGGCCCTTTCTTGACAAAAGTACCGGGGCGGGAAGGATAGGCGTCTATTCATGGACCAGCCCCGTAATAGGGGAAACCGTCCCGGGCGGCCCCGCCGGTGAGGCGGGCCTTGAAAAAGGCGACCGCATACTGCGGGTAAACGGACGCGAACTTTTGTACAGCGTGGGGCTTTTACCGATGCTTGCGGAGAAGCCCGCCGTTCTTTCCATCGATTACGAGCGGAACGGCGCCGAAAGAAACACGACACTCGCTCCGCTTTACGGCGGAGGCGAGGCGGATCTCGGTATGGGCTGGGCCATGGTCCACTACCGCACCCCTCCCCTTTCGCCTCCGGCGGCCCTCGTCAAGGGGGCTTTTGAATCATGGAAGACCCTCGTCGTCTCCCTTAAAAGCCTTTCGCTCCTGTTCCGGGGCATCGATCTTACCCAGGCGGTTTCAGGCCCGGTGCGGATCACCTACATGGCCGGAGACATAGCCGCCGAGGGTTTTGGCCGGGGTTTCGCCGCGGGTATCAGGTCCATGGCGAATTTCCTTTCCCTCATCTCCATAGCCCTTTCCATCATGAACCTGCTTCCCCTGCCCGTCCTTGACGGGGGGATGATAGTTCTCTTTATTGTCGAGGCGGTACGGCACAGGCCCCTGCATCCCCGCGCCATTTCCGTCTTTCAAACCGTGGGGGTGCTCATTATCTCCGGCCTCATGCTCTTCGCCGTATTCGGAGATATTCTGTACCTGTTTCGCCGTTAGGAGGTCCCGTTGAAACGGAAAATTCCCTGCTTCTGCGAAAACGCCTTTTCGGTAGAAGTTCCCGACGAAATCGACCTTGACCTGAGGCCCGAATACATCAGCGAAATAATGGACGGGACCTTCATGAATTTCACCTGCCCAAGCTGCGGCAAGAAGCACAAGCCCGAATTCCCCATCACGGTAAACTGGCCGAAACGGATGCTGCGCCTTGAGGCGCTTCCCGAACTGGAACGGGGCGAATTTTACCGCCGGAAGAAAAAGGCGCAGAAGGGTGAACCGAAAAACGGAGAGATGCCGCCCCTTGAAACCGTCATCGGATATCCCGAACTTGCGGACAGGATAGCGGTCATACGGGACGGGCTTGAACCTGCCGTGGTGGAAGCCCTGAAATACTACCTCTTCCTCAAAGCCGAAGAAAGCATTGATGACGACGAAAAGGAACCGGGCGTCTGGTATCAGGGAAAGAGCGGGGGAACGGGAGAATCCCCGGATTCCCTGGAATTTCACATACACGGACTGCGGGAGGAAGAGGTAGCTGTCATGAGAATTCCCGGGGCCGTCTATGAAAAAACCCTGGATGATTACAGGAAACACCCCAAGGGTGAAATATTCACCACGCTGAGAGCCGGCACCTATCTTTCGGTTCAGAATATGCTCCGTCCGGAAATTCTGAAATAGCCCGGATTGTACGGATCGCAAAAATGATGTGGATTATACGGATCGCGCTGATCCCGGTGCTGTTCCTCTTTTCCGCGGCTTTTGGTCAGGCGGGGCCCCTGCCCGGACCCCACCGCGGCGCGATTCCCGCCCTTGCCGGGGACGGCGAACGGATCATCAGCGCCGGGGAAGACGGCTTTCTTGAACTGTGGAATATCCGGGAAGGCAGGGCGGAAGAACGGTTTCAGACAGGTTTTCTCCCCCTTGTGTCCATGGCAAGGCAGCCGGGGGAAAACCGTGTCTGTGTGCTGGAAAGCGACGGCTTTGCCCTGCATCGCGTCAGCGTCTGGGATTACCGGGAAAAAACCCGGATTTTCGCACTCGATTTCGGGGACCCGGTAAGCTATCTCAACTATTCGGCGGGCGGGCGCTTCATCATCATCGCCCATTCGGGACGCGCGGGCCTCCTCCTCGTCGATTCTGAAACGGGGGAAAGCCTCTCCGCGCCCGAAATTTCCGGAACGCCCGTTTTTGCCGCGACCGGACGATCTGAGCGTTTCATGTTGGCCTACCTTGGGGACGGCAGGCTTTCTTACCGGGATCTTGAAACGGGAGACGAGCGGGAAACGCTTGCCGCGCCGTCCCGCCTTTCGTCACTCGTCCTTTTCGGCGGTAACCGCTTCCTTGCGGGCCTTGACGGGGAAGACATCGTGATCCTTGACGCGGTCAGCGCGGAAGTTCTGGCGCGCCGGGAGGCCGGCGGCGCCTTTCTTTCGGCCGATCCCCAGGGCCGGGAAGTGTACTCCCTCACGGCTGTTTCGGCCGCCTCCGGTCCGTCCGGGAACGGGGAAAGGATCTACGAACTGTCCGGGTGGAGGGAGGAAACGGGGAGAACGGGTTCAAGAACACGGCGGGCCGGGAACTTCATTCCGCGAAAGCGCATCGTTCTTGAGGGAGAGGACATCACGTCTTTTCTTTTTGCGGAGGGGGAGATCTTTTTCGGAACGGGCGGGGGAAAGGCCGGCGTCATCAATGAAAACGGCGGAGTGTCGATCTTTGCCGCGGGCGGCCGGAAGAGGATAATCGAGGCCGCGGTTTCCGGGGAAACCCTTGCCGTAATCACCGAAGATAATGAACTGGGATTTCTTCCCCT
>JAIROE010000051.1 GCA_031257715.1 Treponema sp.
ACCATGCTGCATCACATGTCGAGCACCGAATACCTCAACTATGAAAGCGGCAAGTTTTCCAAATCAAAGGGGATAGGGGTCTTCGGCACGGACGTCATGGAAACGGGCATTCCCGCCGACGTGTGGCGCTTCTATATTTTTTACAACCGCCCCGAAAGGGCCGACGCCCTGTTTACCTGGAAGGATTTCCAGGAGAAGGTAAACGGAGAGCTTATCGGCAACCTGGGCAACCTTGTGAACCGCACCCTCTCTTTCGCGGGCCGTTATTACGGGGGGAAAATTCCCGGCGTGGAAGAAGGCGTTTCGGATGCGGGCGGTTCTTTCATTGCGGAAGTGCGGAAGCACGAGGAGAATATCGCCGGCAGGCTGGAACGGGCCGAGCTCCGCGACGCCTTCCGCGCGGTCTTTGAGCTGTCGTCCCTTGCCAATAAACGGTTTCAGGACGCCGAACCCTGGCGGCTGCGAAAAGACGATCCTCCGCGCGCTGCGGCGGTTATCCGGGAGCTTTCCCTCGTGGTCCGCGACATGGCCGTGCTGGTTGAGCCGTACATGCCGGAGGCTGCCGCCCGCATCGCCTCCTTCTTCGGCCTTGTCCTGGGGAAAGATCTGTCGTGGGCGGATCTGGGCCGCTTTGAAAAAATGGACGGAGCCATAACCAGCGAGGTGCTCTTTGCGAAGCTGGAAGATGAAAAGATCGCCGAACTTCGGGACCGCTATTCGGGGAGCCAGAAGGAGCGGCAGGCCAGGGAAGCCCTGCCGGACGAAAAGGGCGAAAAAAACATTTCCGCGTTTCCCGCTTCGGGGAACGCGCCGGGCCTGGCGGCGGTCCCGGAGTTCGGGAAGACGCTGGATCTCCGCGTCGCGGAGATCGTCAAAATCGAAAGGCACCCCAAGGCCGACAGGCTGTATGTGGAAACCCTTGAGATTTCAGGTGAAGAGCGCGTCATCGTTTCGGGTCTTGTTCCCTTTTACCGGGAAGATGAACTTTTGGGAAAACGGATCATCGTCGCCTATAATCTTGCGGCGGCTAAACTGCGGGGCGTTGAAAGCCGCGGAATGCTGCTTGCCGCCTCGGATCACAACGGGGAAGGCGGCGCGGAACGGGTCGAGGTTCTTGACGCCGCGGGCGTCCCCACGGGGACCCGTGTTTTTCCCCAGGGCGAATGCGCGGGTGAAAGCCCGCCGGCCGAAATAAGCCTCGGCACTTTTTTCAGCGTCCCCCTTGTGGTGAAGAACAACGCCGTTCTTGCGGGCGGAAAGGTCCTTGCGCTTGAGGGGAAACCCCTCGTCACGAAGATCATTTCCTGCGGCGAGGTTCATTAGGATTGCCGCCGCGGATGGACCGGCGGAAAAATGCCGTTCGCGCTGTCCTGCCCTCGGCGCTTTCCTTCTGCGATGAGGCCGCCTCTTTTTTGCAGTCCGCCTTTTGGGGAAGTTTCAAGGCCCGTTTCGGGTGGGAACCCCGGCCCTTCGCGCTTGAATGGGAAGACGGCGGAAGGGGTCCCCTCCTTGTGCTGTGCCGGAGGCTCGGCCCGAAGCGCGGGCCGGGGTTCTTTTTCGCCTATGTTCCCCATGGCCCTGAAGTGCCGGGACTGTCCGGCCCCTCCGGGGGGAACGCCGGTATGGCGGGCGGCCTGCTTGCTGGCATTGCCGAAAGCGTTAAACCGTTTCTCCCTCGGGGTACGGCCTTCATCCGTTTTGATCCGCCCTGGTACGGGCTTGACGCCGCCGTCTCTTTGCCTTTCGGGGCCGCCTCTCCCCTCGTGCGGGCCGGGGCGGATGTACAGCCGCCCGATACGGCGCTTGTCGATCTTGAACGGGACGAGGGGGACATGCTTGCCGCCATGAAGCCCAAGTGCCGCTACAATATCGCCCTTGCCGAAAGGAAAGGCGTGACGGTAAGGAGGGCGGACGGCCGGGGCCTTGATGTCTTTTACGCCCTCCTTTGTGAAACCGCGCGGCGCGACGGCATAGCCGTGCACGGAGAGGCTTACTACCGTTCGCTTTTCGATTCCGCCTCCGGAAAGCCGGGCGTCGATCTCCGCCTCTATATTGCCTCCCATGAAGGGGAAGACCTCGCCGCCGCCGTTATCCTCCTTCGGGGCAGGGAAGCGGTGTACCTCTACGGCGCGTCCTCAAACGTCAAACGGAACCTCATGGCGCCCTATCTTGTTCAGTGGCGGGCCATGACGGACGCCCGCCGCGCGGGCTGCGCCGTCTACGATCTTTTCGGCATGCCTCCCAATGACGATCCCTCTCATCCCATGGCCGGCCTTTACCGTTTCAAGAGCGGCTTCGGCGGGACAATCGTACACCGTCCGGGAAGCTGGGACTATGCGTACCGGCCCCTTCTCTACCGCATCTACAGGACGGCCGAAACCGCGCGGAAAGGGATCATGAACCGCGGAAAGAAAAGACGCCGTTTGAAACGCGGCGGGGGCGCCGCCGGGAGCTGAAATTTCCGGCCCGTTTCCGGCCCGTTTCCGGCCGTCACGCACCGGGCGGCAAGGGTCAGACTACGGGCCGGGTTGAAATTGAGATGCGGGTTTTTTTTGGAAGAAACGGAATTTGTCAAAATCAATTGTTGATACTTTATTCGAAAGATTGTATTTTTCCATGTTTGATAAACAGCCTCCGTTTGTATACTTGTATCCATAAACAATGTTCTCTTCGTTATCATCAGGATCATCAGGGACACCATCTTTGCCGCCGCCGATACAGTCATCACCAGCCATAATGATGTGCGTTTCCATATAATATTCGCCTGAAATTTTCCAGGGGAGATGTGATACGGGGTGTTCCAGCAATACCGAAAGGGAATGGTCGTCCGTGACCCGTCCGCCGCCCAAAGCGATAATTGAAGAGCCGTCCTCTGAAATCAATACAACGGCGTCTGTTCCCGGAGAAACAGACGCGGGATTGGCGGAATCTCCGGCTGTATAAACGCCTGTAATAATTATTTCTTTCCGGCCGCCTTCTTCTTCCACCCGGGTTCCGTTATTTACCAGGTTTACGCCGTTGCCATTATCACACGTTAAAATCAGTAGCAGCGTAAAAACAGAGACGGGAAAACACGCCGCGGCTCTTTGTATTTTCATATCTTCATTATAGTATATGTGCGTAAAAATCCGTGTGTCAACAGAGCGCCTGAAACCGTATTCGCCGTCCGGGCCGGGTAGTCTTTAAGCGGTTCCTCCGCTATACTGGGAAAACAATGAATCTTGAAGCTTTTATTCTCGGCTGCGGGGGAATGATGCCCCTTCCCAATCGTCATTTGACATCCGTGCTCCTCCGGCGCGAGGGGGAGCTTTTTTTATTTGACGGCGGCGAGGGGACGCAGGTATCGTTAAGGCGGCTTAACCTCAGATGGAAGAAGATATCCGTTATTTTTGTAAGCCACACCCACGCGGATCACGTTACCGGCATTCCCGGCCTTTTGATGCTCTCCTCACAGGTGGACAGGGACGATCCGCTTTACATCATGGGGCCCCCGCGCATAGCCGAATATATCGAAATGAACCGGCGGGTTCTTGATATGTACATCAACTACGAGATCATAGTGAAGGAGATAACCGAAGCGGGAACAGTCTACGAGGGTGATGGTTTTCATGTGCGTTGTTTTCCCCTGCGGCATACCAAGCCCTGTTTCGGCTATGTCTTTGAGGAAGACATGCGGCCGGGGGAATTTCATCCCGAAAAGGCGGAGGCGCTGGGCGTGCCCCGCGGCCCCCTCTGGTCCCGCCTGCAGTCAGGACAGTCCGTCGCGGCGGCGGACGGCCGGGAGGTGAGGCCCGGCGAGGTGCTCGGCGCGCCAAGGTCCGGCCGGAAGTTTTCTTTCGTTACCGATACTATGGCCTTTCCCGGCATTTCGGATGAGGTTGCGGGATCGGATCTTTTTGTCTGCGAGGGGATGTTTGAAAGGGAACTCGAAGAGAACGCCAGGGAAAAAAAACACATGACCGCCGAACAGGCGGCCCGTATTGCCCTTGAGGCGCGGGTAAAAAAACTTGCCCTCATACATTACAGCCCCCGCTACACCGAGTTCAATCTGAAGCGGCTTGCCGGGGAGGCGGAGGCGGTATTTCCGCGGACGGTACTGTCCCGTGACCGTGCCGTCTTTCCCATTGAATACGATGAATCATGATAGAGGTGCGCGGCCTGTGTAAACGCTACGGAACCTTCGAGGCGGTAAAGGACGTGTCTTTTACCGCGGGGAAGGAAGAAGTGCTGGGGCTTCTGGGGCCCAACGGCGCCGGAAAGAGTACCATCATGAAAATACTCACGGGTTTTCATTTTCCCTCGGAAGGGACCGCCGTTGTTGAAGGCTTTTCCGTGGAGGACGATCCCCTGGAGGTGAAGAAGCGGACAGGCTACCTTCCCGAAAATGTCCCCCTGTACGGCGATCTTACCGTTGA
>JAIROE010000088.1 GCA_031257715.1 Treponema sp.
ATGTTCCGCCATCAGCTTGATACCATGGCGACCCTTATCGATTACGGCTACATAGATTCCATACTCCTCAAGGCGTCCATCGTTCACGATGTCATTGAGGATATTCCCGATTTCAACCACAACCTGCTTCTTGCCATTGATTATGAAAGCCACGCCGTCTACGATCTGGTACTCGAAGTGACCCGGCTTCCCGAAGAAACAAAGCCCGAATTTTTAACCCGCGTTTGCGAGACGGGCTCCCGGAACGCCAAGGTTCTTAAAGTGGCGGACCGCATTTCCAACATGATTTCCCTGGGCTTCGTGGTGAATACCGAGTTTATAGACCGCTACACAGGTGAAACGGAAAAATACATCTTTCCCATTGCCGAAAAAGTAGACAAGGCAATGTTGTCCGAACTTAAATCCCTCGTGGCATCAAGACGGCGTTATCTTGATGCGTTGTCCCCGGAATTGTCGGGTCTTTCCCGGTAAGCCCAGAGTTCCGGCATGGGTATAATCATTTTGGCTGCCGTCATTGCCGCCGCGGGTATTCTTGCCGGTCTTGATCTGGGCCGGAAAATAAACCTGCTTCATCCCCTTCCCCTTACCGCCTGTATGCTTGTCTCTCCAAACGCCGTACTTTTGGGCTGGTGGTTTTACCGCGTCAATCCCGCTTCCCTTCCCCGTCCGCTTGCCGCCGCCTTTCTTGCCGTTTCGGGGCTCTTTGTCTTTTACCTCTGGGTAAGGCTCAACGTCTTCCCCCGCCGGGAAAAACGGGGAGCCGTAAAACCCCGACTTGCCGTCCGCGTCATGATGGGCGGACGCTTCCTCTGTTACGCGGGGCTCTGGGCCATTGCGCTTGAGATCCCCTTTCTTGCCGTTTCGTATTTTGTTCTTCGCGGCGTAATCCCAAATGCCGTGTTTATTGTCAATGCCGTTTGCGGCATGTTAACGGTGTTTTTCATACTCTGGAACGGCCTTCTCCGCATCTTCTTCACGTCGAAAAGACTCGGCGTATTCTGGCGGCTTTTGTTGTTTTTCACCTGGTGGCTTCCCCCGGTGAATCTTGTTGTCATCATCGGCGCCTGCCGCCTCGTGTATGAAGAATACGATTTTGCCCTGTACAAGGAAAACCTCAACAGCGTCAGGGCCGATTCACAAATCTGCAAAACAAAGTATCCCCTTGTCATGGTGCACGGCATACTCTTTCGGGATCTGAAGTATTTTAACTACTGGGGAAGAATACCGCGCGAACTCCTGCGCAACGGGGCGAAAATTTATTACGGAAATCAGGAGGCGGTGGGAACCATTGCCGCAAACGCGGAAGACATACGGAAGACGATCCTTTCGGTGCTGGATGAAACGGGCGCGGAAAAGGTAAACATCATTGCCCATTCAAAAGGCGGCCTTGACGCCCGTTACGCGATAAGCGTTTTGGGCATGGCGGAAAAGATTGCCTCCCTTACCACCATCAGTACTCCCCACCGGGGCTGCCGTTTTGTCGACAGGGCTTCTTCCCTTCCCGAGTGGTTCTACCGTTTTGTTGCGGGAATTTTCGACTCCGTTTTCCGGAAACTTGGCGATAAAAATCCCGATTTCTACAACGCCACAAGGCAGTTCGCCACCGCGGCAAGCGAAGCCTTTAACCTCATGACGGGCGATTCGCCCCTCGTGTATTACCAGAGTTACATGACGATGATGAAGGGCCCGGGGAGCGATCCCATGCTTGCCCCGACATGGCTCTTGATCAAGTTACTCGAAGGGGATAACGACGGCCTTGTGAGCCTTCCTTCCGCCGAATGGGGAAACTTCCGGGGTGTGCTGGTGTCCGGGACGGGCCGGGGCATTTCCCACGGGGACATCATCGATCTCAAGCGCGCCGACTACCGGGGCTTTGACGTAACGGAAACCTATGTGAAGATAGTCGCTGAATTAAAGGAAAAGGGGTTTTAGGCTGCCGAAAGACGGAAAAGCGCGGGAGGCGCGCCGGACAATTTACGAAAAACCGGTGTTTACAAAATGAGCCAAACGCTTTAGACTGTGCGCAAGCATTCAGGGAGGAATATTATGAAAAGCATCTTAAAAGACGGGAGCCTGTATTGGTTTATCGGGACGGGTATAGTCATCGGCGGTTTGGCGACGCTGCTTTCAAAATTGGGTAATCCGCCCAATATGGGCCTTTGCGCCGCCTGCTTCATACGGGATACGGCCGGGGCTCTTGGACTGGATAATGCCGCTGCCGTACAATATATAAGGCCGGAAATTTCAGGCTTCCTCCTGGGCGCCTTTATATTGTCCCTTGTAAGGCGTGAATGGAAAAGCGAAGGGAGTTCCGCTCATTTAAGCCGTTTTTTCATTGCGTTTTTTGTCATGATTGGCGCACTGGTTTTTCTTGGCTGTCCTCTCAGGTTAATGCTCAGGCTTGGCGCGGGGGACTTAAACGCGGTAACCGGTTTAGCCGGTTTTGCCGCCGGAATAGGCATTGGGAGCATATTTATCCGCCGGGGGTTTTCTTTTGGCAATACCGAAAGCCAGAATGTTTCCGGCGGACTTATTATGCCCCTGCTGGCTGTTGTTCTTTTGGCATTTCTTGTCGTGCGGCCGGCTTTTATAAAATTCAGTTCGGAAGGCCCCGGCTCATTGCACGCGCCTGTTGTTATTTCCCTCGCCGTCTCTCTTGCCGTGGGCGCCCTGGTGCAAAGAAGCGGCCTCTGTATGTCCGGGAGCATTCGCAATATATTTTTGATTCGTAATCCGGTCATGTTCGCCGGATATGCTTCGATATTTATCGCCGCGTTGACAGGCAATCTTGCCCTGGGTAATTTCAGGCCGGGATTTTCCGGACAGCCAATCGCACATACGGACTTTATATTCAATTTTCTGGGCATGGCGCTGGTTGGATATGGTTCCGTGTTATTGGGCGGGTGTCCTTTGCGGCAGCTTGTCATGGCCGGAGAAGGAAATTCCGACGCCGGTATCTGCGTTCTGGGTTTTTTGATTGCCGGAGCCATTGCCCATAATTTTGGAATATCCGCTTCTCCGGCCGGCGTTCCCGTAAATGGAAAAATAGCCGTTATAATCGGCTTTATGGCAGTTACCGCCATTGCCGTTTCCTGCGGTAAAAAAGCGGCGGTAAAATAATTTGAATATTGTAAATGACGTGGTCTTGGAGCCGTATTAGAGTTGTTCAATAACTTCAGTTATTGAACAAGCCCGTTCTCCTTGGCATGCTCCATCCGGCTTTTTATGCGGTCCGCACCGCACATAACAGGCCTATAAAAACCCCTCACGGACGGCCGCAGCCGCTTCCACCATGTTTTTTAGCGCGGGCTTCACCTCTTCCCAGTTTCTTGTTTTCAGGCCGCAGTCAGGATTAACCCACATTTTATTTTTATCAATCACTTCAAGACGGGCCAAAATCTGTTCCCTGAATTCATCAACCGATGGTATCCGCGGGGAATGAATATCATATACGCCGGGGCCTATTTCATTTTGATAGGCGGTTTCTTCAAAAACCTTGAGGAGCTTGTTGCCGCTGCGGGCGGTTTCAATGGTAATCACATCGGCGTCCATAGCCTCGATGGTTTTTATGATGTCGTTAAATTCGCTGTAACACATGTGGGTATGTATCTGGGTCGACGGCTCCGCGGCGCTTACCGCAAGCCTGAACGCTTCCAGTGCCCATTGTTCATACCCACCGGTGTTTTCCTTTCGCAGGGGATAGCCCTCCCGAAACG
>JAIROE010000096.1 GCA_031257715.1 Treponema sp.
CGGCAAAGCCTCCCACCCTGACGCGATTCCGGGCCTCGGGGGGATAATCGCAGTACTCGGTGACCCCCGCAACCCTGCCGCCGGCCCCGACAGCAAAGAGAATTTCCGTCACTCCGGGACTCAGGCTGACGATGCGCCCCGCGCCTTGGGGGGGAACGGCGAATGTCCTTCCCAGCGCGTCAGTCAATACCGCGCCGGAAGCCGCCGCACCGGAGGCCGCGCCCGGCCCGGCTTCCCTTTCCGGGGAACCGGTCCTGAGGCAGCCGGAAAAAACCAGAACAGCGATGGGAAAAAAGAAAAAACACCGGCATTTTTTCATATTTCCCGATGATATCCTCATTCCCGGTAAAACTCAATCTTCCAGAGCCACAGCCCTTCAGGCGGCAATGTAGGACCGGCGAGTCTCCGTTCGCGGGAAGCGGCGAGGGCCGCAAAACAGGCGGGGCTCATCCCCTCCGCCTCGCACCGGAGCATGGTTCCCCCGACGGAACGTACCATCTTCCAGAGAAAGGCGTTGGCGCTGATTTCGAAGACAAGCCGTTCCCCCTCGACAAAAAAATACGCGGCCCTGATATACCGGCTCCGTGACGCGCCCGCCCCGCCCGCGCCCGCAAAAACGGAACAATCGCGTTCTCCCACAAGCTCGCGGCCGTAAGCGTTAAGCAGGTCAAGACGGGGCCGGCGGCGGAGGGGAAAAGCATAGCGCCGTTCATGGGGAAGGGCGTCCCTGCCCGGGATAAAATAGTACCGGTAAGTCCGCATGGAGGCGTCAAAACGGGAATGAAAATCAGGCAGTGTTTCACGGGCGTCAAGGACACGCACATCGGGGGGAAGGAGGCTGTTGAGGGCGGGGACAAAGCGCCCCGCCGCCATGGATATGCCCGAGTAAAAATTGGCCGCCTGCCCGGCCGCGTGGACTCCCGCATCGGTGCGGCCCGAACCGGTAAGGCGCACCTCCTTTCCGTGCATGTGGCGCAGGGCATCCTCCAGTTCCCCCTGAACGGTACGGCGGTTTTTCTGTCTTTGCCAGCCTGAAAATCCGGTCCCGTCGTAGGCCAGAAGCAGCCGTATATTGCGCAGTCCTTCCGGCCCGTCACGCGTCATCGGTCTCGTTCAGTTCCTTGTTGATGGCGTCGTAAATTTCCCGCGCGTGATCGAGGAGAGGGCCGGGCTTTTCTTTGGAGGATTTCCCCATACCGAAGATCTTCGCAATGGTACGGCGCGCGTCTTCCAGCGACGAAATACGCTGCGCCGGATTCCCGGCGGGGCCGTACTTGTAGCGGAGATACGCGCAGAGATACAGGACCCCTTCGTAAGAATAGTTCTTGTCGGTATCGGGACCGAAGATCTTTATCCCCGAAAGGGTCTCCTTTCCATTCTGCTCCAGCCGTATCGCCTCGTTGTACAGAAACTGCGCCTTGCGCCTGAAAAGCAGGGCAAGCCAGTCGTAGCATTCACCCGGTTTTTTTTTATCAAGCTCATCGGTAAGCCAGGCGGCCCTGAGGCTTGCCAGTCCCTGCTTGATCGTGGGGGAAACATCCTTGTCATAAAAGTCGTAACAGCGCATCGTCAGGTACTGGGAGGCGGCCCCTTCCATAAGTCCGCGGGGCCTGTTGAAATCCACGCCGGAAAATACCAGTTCCGTATCGATCCGGCGCCGTTCCCTGTCTTCCTTGGCCCGCTCCCTGTTTTTTTCAGGCAGCCCTTCAAAGTCGGCATCCATGGCGGCAAACCAGCATTCGGGGCACACCATGGACTGATACACCAGGGGGTAAACATCCCCGTATTTTGCCGACGGCTCATAGAGGCGGTGAAGCTCGTCGGTCAGGTTGCCCGCAATGAGCCTGCCCCCGCCTGAAAGCAGTTCCTCCTTGCGGAAACGGGCGTCGCATACCGGGCAGGTAAATTCCTTTTTGGAAACAAACGATACCTTGAGTTCCCTGTCGTCGCTCATGGTTTTTCCAGTACCACCATGGCGATTGCGTTGTCCCTTTCATGGGTAAGGGAAATATGCACCTTCCCGGCGCCGCTTTTTTCCAGCGCCCGAAGCGCCGTGCCGGACAATGTTATCTCGGGCTTTCCGTTGTGGCTGTTCACCACCCTGATCTCCTTAAGCACGATCCCGGCAAGCCCCGTACCCAGCGCCTTGCCGAAAGCCTCCTTTGCGGCAAAACGGGCGGCAAGGGAAAGATCCTCCCCGCCTCCCTTCGCGCGGGCGGTAGCCAGTTCATCGGGATGAAAATAACGCTCCAGAAGGCCGGGTATGGAATGCCAGCGCGCAAAGCGGCCCACGTGGACCACGTCCACGCCTATTCCCGCAATCATGGGGCGTCCCTTTCAAAAATTACCGTTACCCCGGCTTCCTCAGGCTCCTGCCGTATCAGGTTGAAAGAGGAGGGCAGGGCCGCCCTTACCGGCGCCGTATAGATGCCGGGCTCCGTTATGGCCGAACAGTCCACCGAAAGAAAATCTTCGGGCGGGACAAAATCGTCAAGCTCGCCCTGGGAGCCTTCCAGTCTGACGCTGCCGGTCTTAACGCTCAGTTCAGCGGCAAAGCGCGGATCAAGGCCGCTTATCATGATGGGAATG
>JAIROE010000140.1 GCA_031257715.1 Treponema sp.
CATCGTCAGGGACGCGGAACCCGGGCCTTTCCCCATCCGGGGCATAAGCTCCATGAGCGGCATTGCCCTGGTTCGGGTCCAGGGGCCGGGCATGGTGGGAGTAACGGGATTTTCTTCCCGGCTTTTCGGCGCCCTGGCCCGGCGGGAGGTCAACATCATCCTCATTACCCAGAACTCAAGCGAATACTCTATCTGCTTTGCCATCCTGCCTTCCGACACCGCCGCCGCGGAGGCCGCGGTTAAAGAAGAATTCGGCAGGGAAATCGCCGCGGCCCTTATCGATCCTCCGGTCATCGAAACAGGGCTGTCCATCATCGCGGTGGTAGGCGCCAGAATGAAAAAAACTTTCGGGATCTCCGGCAAGGTTTTTCATGCCCTGGGACGGAACGGGATCAACGTGGTGGCTATTGCCCAGGGTTCCTCGGAGATCAATATCTCCGCCATCGTTGCCAGCCAGGACGAGGCCAAGGCCCTCAACGCGATTCACGAGGCCTTCTTCCTTTCCGGGGTGAGATCGGTCAATCTTTTCCTCATGGGGATAGGTCTTATCGGCGGAACCCTGGTCGAACAGTTTGCCGGCCACCGGGAGATCCTGGCCGACAGGCACCAGATCCGCGTCAACCTGGCCGCGGCGGCGGATTCCAAAAAGATGATTTTCAGGGCCGAAGGACTGGACCCCAAAACAGTCAAAAACCGTTTAAAGGATCCCGGCTCCGGTACAAGCGGCGCTGATAACGCGGGCGGCGCTGACGGCGCGGTCATTGAGGATTTTAACCTTGAGGGTTTCATCAAAAAAATGAAGTCCTTCAACCTGCCCAACACCTGCTTCTGCGACTGCACGTCGGGGGACGATGTGGCGGGCCACTACGCCGATATTCTTAAGTCCTCCATTCCCATCGTGACCCCCAACAAGCGGGCCAACGCGGGTTCCCTGGAATACTACAAGACCATCACCGGCTTTTCCCGGGATCGCGGGATTCCCTACCTCTACGAGACAACGGTCTGCGCGGGGCTGCCCGTCATATCCACCCTGAGGGATCTCTTTCTTTCGGGCGACAGGGTACGCCGCATAGAGGCGGTGCTGTCGGGAACCCTGAGCTATATTTTCAATAATTTTGACGGAACCAAGGTTTTTTCCGCCCTAGTGAGGGAGGCCAGGGTCAAAGGCTATACCGAGCCTGACCCGCGGGACGATCTCAACGCCATGGACGCCGCCCGCAAGGCCCTGATCCTGGCCAGGGAATGTGGTATTCCCCTGGAATTTTCTTCCGTGGTGGTGGAACCCCTGATGCCTCCGGCCTGCTTTGAGGCATCCGGTGTGGAGGCTTTTTTCGCGGAACTTGAAAAATCGGACGATGATTTCGAAAAACGCCGCGCAAAGGCCGCCTCGGAAGGCAGGGTACTGCGCTATGTGGCGGTTATCGAGGAAGGCTCGGCCAGGCTTTCCCTCAGGGCCGAAGATCCCGGCAGCCCCTTCCTTTCGCTGGTAGACTCGGACAACATCGTGGTGATAACCAGCGACCGGTATTCGAAGCTCCCCATGGTCATCAAGGGCCCCGGCGCGGGCGCCCAGGTGACCGCCGGCGGGGTTTTCGCGGACATCGTGAGGATTGCGAGGACGCTGGTGTGAGGGGGTTAAATGAAGAGAATACAGGTAAAGATCAGGGTTACTCATTTCATGATTTTTTATCGTTTTCGACGTATCTTTCAACGGCTGTTTTCTTTGTAGCTTCGACCTTTTCCATCGCAGTCCGCGCCAGATCCTCTTTGGCTGCTTTTTCGGCCGCGGATTTTTGGTCATCCGCCTCCGCCTGTTTTCGCAGCAACGGTGCAAGCGTTTTTACCGCTTCCATATCGATGATTCCGGCAATACTAGTGTCGTCTCCTTTGCCTTTGGTAGCGAAGGAGTTCGCAAGGTCTTTTAACTGGCCGCAGGTGGAGTCAAAACCGTCTTCGGCAAAGGTGAGCGCGATGGTCCGGTAGAGCTTGTACAGGTGTTTCTCGTTTTCCTCGACAGGATAGTTGTCGTCTATGCCATCGCTGCATAAAAAAACGGCAACAGGTAAATTTTTGGATTCGGGAACGTACCGTATACGAGCGCTTTCAAGAGCGTCATCATCGCAGATTGATGTGGTAACGTTCAAGTAACATCGTTCATCCCAGGGAACGGGCTGGGCAAATGTGCCGTCCTTATAGAGCGCGGTAAACCTGCCGTCCCCGATGTGAATGCCAAACCAGTAATTTTTGGTTATGGCTGCCGCTATCAACGTAGTTCCATAGGCGTGATGCAAATCCTGTCCGGCGGTATAGCGTTTTTGATATTTTTCCTCAACATGGACCAGTTCTTCAGCGGTAACAGGATTATCGGTATAATCCTGTTCGACTTTTCCATGCCATTCCGCTATGATATGTTTAACGAGGTCCCGAATGTATTTTTCAAATATATCCTTTGAAGGCCATTGTTTCAACTTGACTATTTGCATAAGCCGCGGTTTCAAGCGGTCCACAAATTCAACAACCGCGTCTTTTGTAACGGTGGCGGCGAATTCCGCTCCCTTCGCGCTACGGAAACAGTTGTCGTCCCCGTGCCCATCGGCGACCACGGTAAGGACAAGCGGAACGCCGGATTTATTCTGATAGGGCGGGTAATGGAGGGAAAAATCCTCGCAGCCTTTTCCGCGTTTTGAGTGGCTTATGCCGGTAGCCGTGGCGGAAAATGATTTATAGGGCATAGGATTACCAGTCCCCTTGATCGTTTTCCGGCGCGGAGGCAGCGTCTTCCGCAAACTCCTGTAGAGAGGCGTTTAATTCTTCCTGTTTCTGTTCATCCCCCATATCCGCCGGTGAATCGCTGACGTTGGAACTCTTGCTTGCCACCTGTGAAGCCCGGACGCTGACAAACTTTATCATCTTCTTGAGCATCGCGGCGCTATGGGTCTCCAAAACCGCTTCCATGGTACCGGTAAACGCCTTGAGTATCTCTTTGTTCGCATCGTCCCCTATGGCAATGGCGACTTTTACCCCCGCTTTGAACCATTTGTTTTGTTTTAAAAGATCGAGACCGCCCTGCCAGTCATCGGTAGGTTCGCCGTCGGACATTAGAAAGATTGCCGGGGCAAAAGAACCGGTGGCTTCCTGCATAAAGGCCCTGGTCGAAAGTTTTTCGTTTAACGCTTTACAGGCCGCGCCCAAATCGGTAACACCTCCGGCATCCAAGTAATTCCAATAAAACTGATCGGCTTCTACCGGCCCATTGGCGGTGATCCACCGCGCTCCGCTAGAAAATTCCAGAACCGCTATCTTGATCCGGGCGTCCGCGTTTTCATCGGACAATTCTTTTAAGGCGGGAATAACTTCTTCAATCGCGGTATTCACCGCGCCAATCTTCTGACCGTCCATGCTGCCGGAAGCGTCTATCACAAAAAACAACACCATCGTTCTTCTGGGAATTTCCACTTTGTCTGTCAATGACATTTCATGCTCCTTGTAATTTATTTTATTTCGGCGGTATCGGCGCCAAAATTGATTGTTATATTTTTTCTGAGCACAAGGGAAGCGCCGGGGGCAAGCGGGTTTGTACTTTCTTCTTCCGTTATCGTCCAGGTTTTATCCGACACATTTTTGAGTTCAAAACCGCCGTCCTTTAACGCCGCGGCTTCCCCGGCAAGGGTCTCAAAATCGTCCGAGTCCCTTTCCGTGTGGCAGGCATACAGTTTTGTACGCTGATGTACCGGGAGGTTGTACCGGCGGGTTTTTATGTAGAACGGGAAGGCTGCGGCCTTTTTACATTTGGGGCAGGGATTCGGATTCTCCGGATCGGCAAAATACACTTCCCCGCAGGAACATTTGTAAATCTCGCCCCGCATACGAATAAAGAGCCGGAGCCACTCCTGGTCTATGATTCGTTTTGGCGGTTCGTTCATCAACTCTTTGCTAAAGGCTTTGATGAATTCCTGGCGCAGGTATTCCGGCAGGAAAGGCCAGCGGCTTATGGCGCCTTTATGGAGAGTCTGTACGGGCCGGTTGGAATCGTCGGCGGGATCAAAAATGAATACAGGGTTTGTACCGTAAATCCTTTTTTCGTGTTCCGCGTCCATGCAGACGGGGCAGCCGTTCTTGCCTTCCAAAGGATGGTTGTTTGTCCACAGCAAAAACAGCACCACCGAAAGGGAAAAACTGTCGGTCTTAATGCCGGGCTTTGCCTTTTTTGCGACGATCTCCGGCGCCATGTAGCGGGCCTTTCCGGCAATACCGGAATTTTTGCCGTATTCCGATACGTTATCGTTATCGCAGATAAGCACATCGCCGTTCTTGGGGTTGATAAAAAAATTGCCGTCGTTCAAGTCCTGGTAGCTGTAGCCGCTGTTATGGAGGGCGCGGAAACCGGCGGTAATATGCAGCGCGGTATTGACCATCGCGGTTACGCTGGCAAATACTTCTTTACCGATGAGAAATTTGGAAAAATCCTTATACTCAGGAGGCCGCAGGTCCATGATGTAGCCGAAGGCTTCGCCGTCGCGTCCGGTAAGGTCTTCCGGCCAGAGGAACGCCCTGGTGGGCTTTCCTTTCCTGATATTGTTTTCAAGATTTTCGTAAAACTTATCAGGGTTCTTAAATTTTTTTCCTGAATACCACTTGAGCGCCTTGGACCGGCCGTCATAGTTTACTTTATAAACCGCGCCCTGGCCGCCTTCGCCAAGTTTTTCCTCAACGGCTGCCTTTTTGAAGTCTTTAGTCTGAATTGAGTAACCCTTGGGTAAATCCGTCATTTATTGTTCCTCCCCTGTTGATTAAAAACCGCCGCCTTTAACATCAAAACTGCCGGCGGCGCTGTATATACTTGTTTCACCGCACCAGGGGCAAGTCATCTCCGCCGTGCCGTCCCCATTATCGATAATACCGCCCCCGCAGCCTGTTTTCCCGCAACCGCACTGCGCAAATCCAATGTTGCCGCAATGGGGACAGCCGGGGTATTCGTCGCCGGCATTCATGGAACCGCTGATGGTATTCGCGTCAAAACCCTCTCGTTTTGCCTTGCGTTCGTCAATGGGAAACGCCCATGTCCGTACCCAATCCCTGCCGCGTTGTTCAATCCGAATGCCAAAGGCTTTCTTGGTACTCGAACATTTCGCCATGATAACCTTGGCGTTTAACGGTCCCGCCATTGGTTAGACCCCCTTATCCTCATTCTTATGATCTGCTAAATCACTATCTATTGTTCCTTTTATATTGATGTCAAAACTCTTTTGCAAGGAATCGCAAGATTCTTTTTGAATTTTTCTTTTTGACAGGCCCAAAAACCTATAGTTATAACGCAGCATAGCCATATCGGAATAAAATTGAGCCAACTGCCGCCTTTGAAAATGCAAAGTCCTGGAGAAATCAATCAAATCAATCTTTTCAGACAGTCGAGCGGTTACCTGTTTTTTATACTTGTCAATATATGCGCGGTGAATATTTGAAACGTTGTTGTTACAATCGTGAGCAAAGAAATAAAATATTGCCAGTATTGCGGTCCCCATTTCCGCAGTGCGATATTCTTGAACCAGGTTAGCATACATCTGATTAACCATAATCCGGCGCGGTATAAACCATGCAAAACCTAATGCAAAGAGCGAAAGGACAATACCTATCGCATCAAGCGGAGTACATTTCGCTTGTTTTACCAGATTACAAAGCCATTGTTCCATTCTCCACCCCCTTTAGTCCATGCCCCAAACTTTGACGGTATGGTCGTATGAACCGGAAACGATGCGCCGCCCGTCGGGACTGTACGCCACGGAAAGGACACGGTGCCTATGCCCGCTGAGGGTCATGATTTCCCGCCCGCTCTCCGCGTCCCAGACTTTGACGGTATGGTCCCATGAACCGGAAACGATGCGCCGCCCGTCGGG
>JAIROE010000266.1 GCA_031257715.1 Treponema sp.
GAAACGTTCGCCGCGGGATACACCGAAATCCGGCGGGACGGCTCTTCAACGGGCGACCTTGACCAGAGCCAGGAATAGCCTTCTATACCGGAGGTGTCGAAGGGAGGGCTCCAGAGGACCCGCGCCCTCTCTCCGCGGGTACGGCGTGAGGGGGAAAAATTCTGTGCGGCAAGGCGCGGCGGCGTAACAGTCGTGTCGGGAAGCACGGTGTAGATATACCCCATCCCGCGGGTAATGACCTGCCAGAGGATCAGCAGATCATTCCCGTCTATGAGAGGTCTCCCGAAAGAAGCGTCCCCGGAACCGCCTGAAAGATCGTAATTCGACCAGCCAACGGGATCCCGCCGGCCAAGGTAGATGCGGCTGCTCCCGCTCCGGTTGTCAAACCACACCGCCGTACGGATCCCCCTGTAGATGAAGCCCACGGGATTGTTGCAGTACGCCTCGTCGGTATTTATCCGTTCCACATCGCTTGCCGTGCCCTGTGAATTCAAGAGGGCGCCGTAGATCTGGGGGGACCCCGTGCCGAAACGCCGTTCCCACACGAGGAACAGGCTGTTTCCATACACCGAAAGATGGGACCGCTGGTTGTCGAAACGATCCGCATCGGAGCCTGTATTCATGAGGGGATCGCGGAAATCGGTTATGCGCCGGGGAGGGTTCCATGAACGGCCCCCGTTCGTGCTGGTCTGCATGTAAAGCTGGAACGCCGGGATTATATCGGCGCCGCCGACAAAAGACTGAAAGACAACATAATCGGTGGATCCCATTGCGGCATGGGCGGGAAGAAAATTGAGTTGAAGCCCCTGGCTCTGCACAAAAAGGCCGAAGGGGCTCCAGACGACCCCGTCGTCCGAACGGGAATAGTAAATTGAAAGGGACTCTTCGTATCCCCGGGTGATAAAGAGCAGATAACCCCCGTCGGCGCGGACGGCGATGCGGGGCGCTATGGAACTTTCCGATCCGCTGTCAAGCCTGCTTCCGGAAAAACTTTCCCCCCTGTCGGATGATATGAGGATTTCCGTCTCGGTTACGGAAGCCGCGGCGGCTATGATGATGCGGCCGCGGTTGTCGACGGCAACATTGAGGATTGCCGGCTCTTCACCCGAATAGTAATAGGGTCCTCCAACATTCCGGTATGTCTTCCAGTCTTCCCCGGCCGATTTTACCCCAAGCGAAATATGTATCTGCGAATCACCGGCAATATCGGCGCGGTTGTTGGGCGATGTCTCCTGCCAGACAATGACGGAAAGATCCCTGCCGAAGTCTGAAACCGGAAATTTGCCCGGCCCGGATGAAAAACGGTTCGGCTGTTCCCAGTAAAAATCCGTCTGCGCTTCCCCGTATGCGCATACGGCAAAAAAGAGCAGGATCGCAAGGAGGCTCCTGAACCCCGGCGAGATGAGGTTACACGGAAGGAAGCGTCTTGAAAATATCATAACAGGGACTGAAGCCTCCGGTGAAGTTCCAGAATCAGGGTGGAATTCCGGTTTCTGGGATCCTGAAGCAGCTGCTCGATTCTGGCAAAGGCCCCAAGGTAATTACCCTGCTGATATTCCTTGACCGCCTGCTGGTACTCATCTTCCGTTTTTCTGTCAAGCACAACAACCCCGCGCCCGCTCATCCGGGTAAGGAGCACGTCTTTCTGCCGGGTGGCTTCGGTGTTGTTGGGGTTAAGCCTGAGCGCCTGATCCAGCCAGACAAGAGAGGCTTCGTATTGACCCGAGAGGTTCCCCTCGATGACCCTCCGCGCGTCGGCGGTGAGTTCGGCGGACCGCGCCAAATCCGCGGGATTGGGCGGCGGCGGCCTGTGGCCCATATCTATTTCCGCCTGTATGATGATGCCGGCCATGCCCGGATACCGGGGGTTGATCTTCGCCAGGTTTTGCAGATCGGCTAACGCCTCCATTGATCTCCGTTTGGTCCCGGCTATCGCGTCCCGCAGGCGCTGTTCAAAGGACTGTTCGAAAGCCCCGGGATCAACCATCTGATCCATACGCAGTTCGAGAAGGCCCGCTTCCTCGTTCAGCGGAAACATGATCTTCACTTCTTGGGTTTTCTGCCGGGCCTCGGTAAATCTGGCCCTTCCCTCGCTCCTCCGGCCGGCGTTGAAGTAACGTGCCCCTTCTTCGTAGTTCTTTCTGGCATCGTTTAAAAGCTGGCTCATCTCTGCGTAGAGGGGGGCGGTGGCGGGAATGACGCGGCCCGAACGCAGCGACATGGCGTTGCGGACCAGGGTAAGCCAGTAGAGCACTTCCTCATCGTCACTGACATTGGTACGGCGCCAGCGGTTCTGGGCCCGCACCAGGAGTTCTTCGGCCTGTTCAAAATTACCCGCGTAATAGCTTGTTTTGGCGCCGGTCACGTAATTACGGACATCACGTATCACGATCTCGTTTTCCATACGGTTGATCTCGTTCCCCAGGCCGACAAGCCGGTCCCATTCCGCCCTGAGGGAGGCGGATTCCTGCAAGTCCAGGGACGCGTTGTACCGGGCGGTAGACCTGTTCAGCCTGTCCCGGGCCACGTCGAAGTTGTTCTGCGCCAGCGCCGCCTGGGCTTCCCTGAAAAGCCGGTCCCCGTCCTGTCTGTAGGTTTGGGCCTGATCCGACTGCGTCTTCGCCGTAGACGCGAGGATCTGCCCCCGGTCTTTAAGCGAGACGAGGGAGGCCGCCATTTCCCGCGCGGAGGCGTAAAGGGCGGACAGCTCCCTTCTGTCCGTTATATCCGGCCGCTCGGCGGCGTATCTTTCAAGAAGGACATTTCCCGCTTCCGTATCCGCCGCAATGGCCGCGTTCATGCGCTCAAACACGGCAAGCCCTTCGGCAGGATAACGGGCGACGCGGTTTTCCTCTACCGTTCCCTCGATAAAACGCATCCCCTCGTCCATCTCGTCCCGCCGTGCGTTTACCCGCTTTTCGAATTCCCCGTTGGCTATAGTGTATTGCCGCACCGCGGCCCCGTATTCCTCTTCCCCTATACGGGCCCTTAGTCCCAAAACAAAAGTACGGACATCATCCAGGGGGGAAAGCGGATCCTTTCCGGCGGGGCTTTTCCCGTCAGGTTCAGGTCCCGCCGCCAGTTCCGCGCGGAATTCATCTTCACGCCCGCCTGCCTCCGCGGCCAGCGTTTCGGCTTCAGTGTAAAGAACGGCGAACCCCTCACGGTACTGCCCTTCGCGCCGTTCCGCCTCGACGGGATCGAGGGAACCGCTTTGCCACAGGGGGATCGTCTCCAAATCGTCCCCGGGTACCCCGGCAAAACGCCGGCTCAGTTCCACCCCCTCGCCAAAGTACGAAACGGCGTCGTTCATGGCCCGGTACGCGAGAAAATCGCCGAATTTTTCCTCCGGTACGGGATTGCCAAAGATCGTGAAAGACGGCGAATCGTGCCGGAATTCGTTCCATTTTCCGGCAAAAGACAGGAGGAACCCAAGATACGACCCGGCGTTTCTGTAGGCCGCGGCCGCAGCGGCGTAGTTCCCGTTTACGAGGCTTGTCCTGCCCTCCGCGTAGTTCTGTTCGGCGAGATTCAGCGCCGCCCCTTCCGCGCGGGACATCACGCTGTTCCAGTAACCTTCCAGCGCGCCAAGCATCCCTTCGGGAAATTCGGTGCGGGACGGGCCGCGGATGAGCCTGGAGGCGAACGAAAGAAAAGAACGGTCCCCTATGTCCGGATCATCGGCCTGCAGCCGGGCCAGTTCTTCATCAAAATAATCCCCGGTGCCGAGGAATACATTGCGGGAACGGGTGAGGTTATCAAGTCCGGGGACAAGACGGCTGTAAATTTCTTCCATGCGGGCAAGGGCTGTATTCCCGGTCCCCGGCTGCGCAATCTCCACCGCATTCCGCTCAAGGGAACGGACAATGGCGGGGAAGCCCGCTATTTCAGCGCTTATGCCCGCTATGCCCGCCCGCACCCGGTTTTCCGTTTCTTCACTGTATCCGGCCCTGAAAAATTCATCGCGGTAAATGTCCAGGCCTCCGGCATAGAGGGTGATGGCCCCCTCGAAATTGGCACGGGCCAGTTCCGCGCGTGCGGCGGAAAGGATCTGCTCCAGTCTGTTCCGGTTGTAGGTAAACAGGGCTATGGCCTGAATACGGGCGATAAAGTCCCTGACCTGGGGGTTATCGGGTGATTCTATACTTTCAAGCCGCCGGATAAGGGCAAGGATCTTCCCGGCGTTCCCCGGATCCGAAGATACCGTCACCAAAAGCTCATTGGCAACGGCGTTGTATTCATCCCTGAATTTGCCTATCTGCTTCAGTCTTTTTTGCGCGGTCTCAAAATCATCGGGGTTTTTCCTGATATATTCGGAAAGGAGCATTATGGCTTCGTTATACTGTTTGTCCGCGATGAGGCGGTCGGCCCGGGACAGATCCCCATCCTGCTTGCCCCCGGCATAAAGAGGGAACACTGCCGCCGCCAGAGACCAGCAGACCGCCAGCAATCCAAAAATTCGCCCCCCAAGGCGTCTGCAAGCCTTAAGGCTCCGCACATTCATCGTAAAATGTACCCGTCTTAATATATCGGAAATTCGGGGACAACCCTGTAGGCAAGCTCCCGAATTATCCTCCCTACTTTATATTAT
>JAIROE010000353.1 GCA_031257715.1 Treponema sp.
GCCGACATGAAACGCCTTTCAAACCGGGGGGCAAACGCGCTTCTTGCAATGGGAATAAAAAGAGGCGATGTGGTAATGCTGATACTCAAGCAGCGTCCTGAAGTGTGGATACTCATGTGCGCCCTCATGAAGCTCGGCGCGGTCTGCATCCCCGGAACCTGGCAGCTTACCGCGAAGGATCTTGAATACCGCTGCAATATCGCCGGCGTGAAGCTCCTTGTATCGATTGACGATCCGCCCCTCATCGAAAGCATCCGTGACGCAAGGCCCCGCTGCCAAAGGCTTGAGGGCACAGCTCTTGCCGGGGAAAACATTCCGCCGGGATTTATCAACATACGGGAAGAAATGGAAAAAGCATCCGAAAACTTTCCCCGGCCCCCTTCCAAAACATCCGATCCCATGCTCGTTTATTTTTCATCGGGCACAACGGGAATGCCGAAAATGGTCCTGCACAACCATTCCCTTCCCCTGGGCCACATCGTCACGGCAAAGTACTGGCAGTGCGTCGAGGACGGCAAGGTTCACCTGACGCAGACCGACTCGGGGTGGGCAAAATTCGCCTGGGGCAAGATCTATGGCCAGTGGATCTGCGGGGCCGCCGTCGGCGTGTACGACACGGAAAAATTCGTCCCGAAGGGAATGCTTGACGCCATACAGCGCCTGAAACCCGCCACCTTCTGCGCACCGGCAACAATATTCCGCTACCTCATCAAGGAGGATCTTTCCGGCCGCGACTGGAGTTTTATCCGGCATACTTCGGTGGCGGGAGAACCCCTGAGCCCGGAAGTGTACCACAAAATACGGGAACTCACGGGCCTTGAAATCCGTGAGGGTTTCGGCCAGTCGGAAACATCGGTCATGGCGGCGGCATTCAAATGGCTGCCTGTCAAGCCCGGTTCCATGGGCAAGCCCGCCCCGCTTTTCGGCCTTGACCTGCTCGATGAAAACGGAGAGCCCTGCGACGACGGCATCGCCGGCAACATCAGCATAACCCGCGCCGGGACGTCCATGTACGAACAGGGCGAAAAGCCCGCCGGCCCCGAAGCGATTTACGCGGGGCCTTCAGAGTTTCCCGGCCTCTTCCGGGGCTACTGGAAGAACGAAGAGATCACCGCGGAAGCATGGCGCGGCGGCGTCTATCAAACCGGCGACATGGCGTGGCGTGACGACGAAGGCTACTACTGGTTTGTGGGACGCAACGACGCTGTCATCAAGTGCTCGGGTTACCGCATCGGCCCCTTTGAAGTGGAAAGCGCCCTCATGGAACATCCCTCGGTGCTGGAATGCGCCGTCACCGCCGCCCCCGATCCCATGCGCGGGCAGGTAGTAAAGGCGACGATCGTCCTTGCCAGGGGATTCTCCCCGTCGGACGCCCTTGTAAAAGAACTGCAAAACCACGTCAAACGGGTTACCGCCCCCTACAAATACCCCAGGATCGTCGAATTCACCGAAGAGCTGCCCAAAACAATAAGCGGCAAAATACAGCGGAACGTTATCAGGAAAAAAGATTTTTCGGCGTAAACAGGCGCCCGGACCCCGCGCCGCGCAAGCTCCTAATTCAGTTCGACGGAACGCCGCCAGGTAGCTTCCACGGCGCTTATCACCGCGCTCCGGAAAGCCCCCGCCTCAAGGGCGGCGATACCCGCTATGGTAGTGCCCCCCGGAGAGGCGACCATGTCTTTGAGTTCCGCCGGATGTTTCCCCGTTTCCTGCACCATGGCCGCCGAACCCAGCATCGTCTGAACCGCGTAGCGCATCGCCTTGTCCCTGGGCAGGCCGGCCCGGACAGCGCCGTCGGCAAGAGCCTCAAGGAACATGTACACAAAAGCAGGCCCGGAACCCGAAAGGCCGGTAACCGGTCCATGTACCGTTCGTCCAGCCGGTCCACAACGCCCGCGGTGGAAAGCACCTTTTCCAGTTCGGCCGCCTTTTCCGCCGGTACTTCGGGGGACACCGCCATGGCAATCATCCCCTTGGAGATAAGGGACGGCATGTTGGGCATGATACGCGCCACCGGAACCGAGGCGACAGGGGCGTGATCGGCGGGAACGCCAAGACCCGAACCGCCCACTATGGCCTGAATCTTGCCGATGGACCACCCCGCCGCCATGGACACAAGGATGGCCGGCCTCCCCGCGGCAATACGTTCCCGCACGGCAGGGGCTATTTCCGCAAGCACCCCCGGCAAAACCTGGGGCTTGACCGCAAGAAAGACAAAATCCCCCTCAAAAGCGGCTTCAACATTGGTTGAATAGACCGCGGCGCCCAGCGCCCCGGCCGTCTGCTTTGCTTTTGCCTTGTCGGAATCGGTGAACCCTACGTGTCCGCCGCCGAGCAACGACGCGGCCCCCTTCATAAGGGCGCTCCCCATGTTTCCGCTGCCTATACAGGCTATCGTTATTTTCATACTTGTTCGGATTCTATCTGGTATTGCAAAAACCTGCAATGGGGTAAAAGCATTCTTTACTGGAACCGGACCGGCGATGCCGGTGGCCCGGACAGGTGTATTCAGGCCGGAAACGACCCTTTTCAGGCTGGAGATGATCATTTCCAACCTGGCGAGGATCATTTTCAGGGCGAATTTTCGGGGACCCGTCCTGAAGGGGTTCCGGAACAGGCGGTGAATTCCCTTTTTTTATCCCCGGGTAAACGGGGGATGAGCCGTCCGAAATCTGATTATTTTTCTCGGGTTTAATGGACTTTTAACTGTGTTTTATGATATTGTCACTATAGTATGATAACAAGGAGCCGGATATGAACGATTCCACCAGGAAAACCGGAAGGGAACATTCCCTTAAATTCCAGTTCACCCTTTTTTTTCTTCTTTTTGTTATCGCCGTGTATGCCATTGTGATCATCACCTCGTTCCAGCAGCTTGTCGGCATTACCGAAACCATAGGGGCCCGGCTGGGGCTGCCTGTGGTCCAGAAGGTGACGGAGATCATCGACGGGGACGCTTTTGAACGGCTCGGTAAAACCCTTGATCCCGCCGATCCGTATTACGAAAAAACCCGCAGGGAACTCTTTGAGATAAAACAGTCGACCGAATGTATCTATCTTTACACCATGGCCCCGGTTACCGAGGATGTTTTCCGCTATATCATAGACGGAAGCGCGCTCCCCGGTGACAGCGAACATTTTTCCCCGCTTGGAACCGAAGAAAACATCGCGAGCTACAAAAAGGCGGTGTGGAAAACCATCAACACAAAAACCCTTACGGTAAGCGCCCTTGATTTTAACACGGAGTGGGGCTGGCTGGTATCTTCCTACGCGCCCATTCTCAATTCGTCGGGCAAAGCGGTAGGCGTTATCGGGTGCGACTTCAGGGCCGTGCTGATATATCAGCGCCTGTGGTCCCAGCTTATACGGCAGCTCGTCATATCCGCGGTGTTCACCGCCGCGGGCTTTGCCGCCTATCTGTACATGGTGAACGGGGTAAACAAACAGAACCGGCGCCTGCGTGAATTGAAAGAAGCCGCGGAGGCGGCCTCGGCGGCCCTCAAGGAAGAGCGGGATACCATAGCCGCCATGAAAGACGGCATCAAAATAGGACTTTTCTTCATGGACAGCAACTTTGTCATTCAGGATCAGTATTCCCGCGCCCTGGAAACGGTGCTGTCGGTAAAGAAGCCCGCCGGCAAGAAGTTCACCGATCTCTTGTCGGGCTCAATACGGCAGAAAGAGAAAGCAAACCTCATTGAATACTTCGTCCTCCTTTTCAAGCATTCCCTTGCCGATCATTCCATGAACAGGAATATGCTGGAAGACCTCAATCCGCTGCGGGAACTGGACTATGTGAGTCCCGAAACGAAAGAAGAAAAAATACTCCGTTGTTCCTTTACGCCGGTGGACAGGGGCGCCGGCCGGCTTTTTATCCTCGCGACCATTCAGGATTATACGGCGGAAAAGCAGATGGAAAGGAAGATTGCCGAGGAAGAGCTGAACAGCCGGGACGGGATGAGGTCCCTTTTCGAGGTGATACAGGCGGAGCCGGGGGCCTTTAACAGTTTTCTTGCGTCCATGGACGCCGCATGGGAGCGTATCAACGCCTTTCTGGACGACGCGAAGCTTTCCCCCGCCCAAATCCTTGAGGGTATAGGCGATACGGCGGAAAAGCTCATGGCGGAATCCGGGAAGCTCGGTCTTGCCACATTCGCCTCAAAGCTCCGGTCGTTTACCGGCCTGGCGCAAGAAACGGCCGGGCGCGAAACCCCCTCCGCGGAAGATCTCTTTGAAATCAGAAAGGCCGCAAGAAAGCTGATGAAGGAACGGGACCGGTTTGCCGAGATCCTCAAAAAGATACGGTCGTTCAGCGCCTGGGGGATACGGAAACAGGCGGGATAATTTCCCGCTTCACTCCAGTGTAAAGACGGTTCCTTTCTGCGTTCCTTCGGCAAGCGACAGGAGGGCCAGCTTTCTTCCGCCGTGGGCCAGTATCATGGGAATGCCGTAGGCGGCGGCGTGTTCGGCCGCTTCCAGTTTGGTAATGATGCCGCCCGTGCCGAAATCGCCGGCGCTCCCCGTGCCGATGCTTCCCCGTACCGCGGCAAGATCGCGGACTATTTCCACAAGTTTCGCGCCGGGGTATTCCCTGGGGTTCCTGTCGTAAAGGCCGTCTATGTCGCTGAACAGTATGAGGAGATCGGCGCTCCAGAGTATGGCGGACTGCGCGGCGAGGTTGTCGTTGTCGCCTATCTTTATTTCTTCCACGCTGACCGTATCGTTCTCGTTGATAATGGGGACTATTCCTTCGTCCACCAGGGTAAAGAGGGTGTTCCGCATATTGAGGGTTCTGTTGTTGTCGCCGAAATCGTCGCGGGTAAGGAGGATCTGCGCTATGCGTATGCCGAAGCGCTCAAAGGCGCGGCGCCAGGCCCCCATCAGTTCCACCTGCCCTACGGCGCACAGGGCCTGCCGGTAATGCAGGTCGCGTTTACGGGCCCATTTATCCATGGTTGAAAGGCCGGCAACCTGCGCGCCGGAGGAAACTATCACGATCTGTTTTCCCGTCCCGATAAGCTGTGATGCCTGGCCCGCAAATTCGTCCAGAAAGGCGGTGTTGATCTTGCCGCCCTCGCCGGCAAGGGTATTGGACCCAAATTTGATGACGATTTTCCGGGCGTCTTTTATGAGTTTACTTATCATTCATGCTTTCCGTATCTGTCCCGAGCCTGACACAAGGTACTTTATCGTGGTCAGGGCTTCAAGGCCCATGGGCCCCCGCGCGTGGAATTTCTGCGTACTGATCCCCAGCTCCGCGCCAAAACCGAATTCCCCGCCGTCGGTGAAGCGGGTGGACGCGTTGACATACACGCACGCCGCATCTACCCGGCTCCGAAACTCCTCCGAGGCTTTTATGTCGTTGGTGAGGATAGCCTCGGAATGTTTTGTGCCGTATGTGTTGATGTGGGTTATGGCCTCGTCAACGGAAGCGACGGTCTTTACCGCAAGAATGTAATCGAGGAATTCCGTTTCCCAGTCTTCCGGAACAGCGTCCTTCACCACGAGGCCCGCGGGAACCGGGCTCCCGCAGGCGGCCTTCGATTCTTTGTCGCAGCGGAGTTCAACCCTGCCTGCAAGATGCGCGGCAAGGCGGGGCATAAGGGATGAAAGGGCGCTCCGGTGCACAAGGAGGGTCTCCACGGCGTTGCACGCGCCGGGTTTCTGGAGCTTGGCGTTTGCGATGATTTCAACCGCGTTTTCCATGCAGGCGCTTTCCTCAACGTAGATGTGGCAGTTCCCCTCGCCGGTTTCCAGTACGGGAACGCGGGCGCCGTCCGTCACGCGGCGTATCAATTCCTTTCCGCCACGGGGCAGAACCACGTCGATAAAGCCCCGCGCGCCGAGGATTTCGTCTACTTCATCGCGGTTTCCCGAATCGGCAAGCTCCACGGCGCCGCTTACGCCGCCGCCGTCGTGAAGGCCCCTCTTGATGGCCCTGACAATGGCGCGGTTCGATTCCAGCGCCGAGGAAGAGCCGCGCAGCAGTATGGCGCAGCCCG
>JAIROE010000370.1 GCA_031257715.1 Treponema sp.
CTTCAGTTATTGAACAACTTCCGCTAAAAAAACGGTAGATTTGGCGGATTTTTGCAAAAAATACGCCAAATCTGCGAGACTTGTTTAACAACCAACCGGGTTGTTAAACAAGTCCATTCTTTCCCAGCGGTTTCAACAGAAATAGCAACAACGGTGTAAGCGTATAGTCCGCCAGCAGAGCTGCCGTCATCCCGATAACGGCAAGGACTCCCATATGAAAGAGCATGGCTATGGGGCTTAAGGCATAGACCGCGAACATGGCGCAGAGTATCACCGTGGTTGTTCCCAAGGTCCGGCCGATTTTGGCAAAGGTTCGCGGTATCCCCTGCCGGCAAGAGCCGGTCCGTTCCAGTTCCAGGCGTATGTGGGTAATAAAATGAATCGTATCATCCACGGCGATTCCCAGAAGCATGGGCATGATGGTCATGGTGAGCATATCCAGGGGAATGGACGCATAGCCCATGATTCCTCCAATAACAACAACCGGCGCGATGTTGGGGATCATGCCGATAAGCCCCACGCGAATGCTGCCGAAAACCAGGGTCATAAGAATCAAAATGATGATGAAAGATCCGGCGAATGATTTTAGTTCGCCGTACACAATCTTGTTGTTCATTTCCGCAAAACTTGCGATCATTCCCACCACGGCCGTATCGGAGCGGGGAAACCATTTTTCGGCGGCGGCCTTTGCGTCTTCCACTGTTTTCGTGATACGCCTGCTGTCGTATCCTGAAAGTTCCACAGTCACTACGGCGGTGGAAAAATCCTCGCTCACCCGGTTAAAGAGATCGCCGCCTCCTGAAATTTCGTAAAGGAAGAGGATCTGGGCCAGAAGATCGGGATCGTCAGGAATCGTATAAAAGGCAGGATCATCCCCGTTAAGGACGCGGTGCATCTCCTTGACATTTTCGGTAACAGGAGACACCCGCGGCCTGGTCCCGGAAATTTTGGTCAGATCCAGGGCGCCGAGGTCCGCCGCAAGGGAATCCAGGTTCCGCATCATTTCCGGGTCCTTGAAGCTGCCCTCCTCCGCAGTGATCATCACCGTATAGGTGTAGAGGGAACCCAGCTTTGTGGCAAGCATTTTCTCAAGCCTGGCGATATAGGGGATCTTTGTCCCCATAAAGGAAAAATAATCCAGATTAACGGTGATTCTCAAAAGGCCGGGAACAAAGGCGGCAATAACGGCAAAGGCGATAATAATGACAGGAACGCGTCTTTTTATGAGTATTTCTCCCAGACGGAAAAATTTCAGGTCAATGGCGGCCGATGCGGCTGCCGCGGCTCCCGTACCGGCGGAACCGGCGGCGTTTTTTGGCAAGGCGGTGTCAGGCGCGTGATCTTTGCCGAAACTGAAAAGAGCCGGCACAAGGAGAATTACATAAAGATAGACCGCGAGAACCGTAAGGGCGCTGGTAACGCCCAGCCAGCGCAGGGCTCCGATATCCGCAAAGAGGAAGGAGAGGAGGGAGGCGATAGTGGTGATGGCGGTAAAAAGTATGGGCCAGCCAGTCTCTCCCGCCGCGGCGATGAGGGCCTCTTTCCGTTTTCCCGATTGGCGGAAATGAAATTTAAAGGCGTTTATCAGATGGATGGCGTAGCCTATGGACAGAGCCATGGCAAGCAGGATCGGCAGGGACATCATGTTGGAATCCGCGGGTATTCCCATGCGGGTCATATAACCGAAAACCGAACCTATGCCCCCAATGGTGGCCAGCGCCGGAATCAGCACCCCCCTCAAAGACCGGGTAAAGATGATGAGGCAGAGGATCACGATGATAAAGCCCCCCGCGATCCGCATGGTGGTTTCGGCCTCAATGACGATCTTTTCCTCGTATTCGGTGTAGGCGATGCCCGCGGGCTTCAGACTGTACGGGGCGGTCCCCGAGCCCTGCCATTTGGGATCGGTGATAATTTCCATGGCGGCCTTTCCCACGGAGTACATTTCACGGGATTTGTTTTTCTCCTCGTAGTTGTAGAGGGCGAGGATGATCCATGTTTCCCGGCAATCATCGGAGACCAGCATATTGACCAGGGAATCACGGGACATGATGAAAGCCCTTTTTTCCTCCATTTCAGGCCCGGCAGGGGGAATTCCGTCTTCAAAGGGGCCCCGGATATCAATACCCTCATCCGCCCCCATGGCGACGGATATGTCCGTGAGGGACCGCAGTTCCCTTGCGTAAGGAACCTTTTCCAGAAGCTCCGCCCCAAGGTCCCGGATCATGATCAGCACTTCCGGGTCGAACACGTCTTCGGCCTCAACCAGGACCAGCACATTATCCTCGTTCCCAAAGAGGGTCTCAAAACGGCCGGTGTTGATTTGAATGGCGTCGTAGTCGTTAAACCACTCGTCCATATTGTCGCTGACGGTCATTTCCGGCAGCGCCGTCATGCCGATTAGGGTCAGGATAATCAGGGCGGCGATAAAAAACCATCGGCGCCGGATCTGAAAAGCCCCGAACCGGGAGAAGTTCAGGTTAATCCTGTCAAGTTTCATGATAACATTCCATTTATATTAGTTAATACTAACTTTTATGCAAGATCAACACCCCTTTACAGGGCCTGCGGATTATTCGAAAGTCTGGTTTAATACCCCGCCCTTGATGCTGCGCAAGCAGCTACTCTGCCGCGGCTCAAATAATGCAACGCTTTTCAAAATTTGGTATTAAACCCAAGAACCCGCTTGCGCGGGGGAGGGTATTATAAATTTCCACTCGAACGAGCCTCCGTTCGGACTAAAGCAACGCTAAAGATACCGCGGGACTTGCCCCGCGGAGGCTCATTGCAGGTCCTTCATTACCGTGATACTCTAAGCCATGAAAAAAAAGCTCATCGGCGTAATGCCCTTGTGGGATGAACAAAAAGACAGTCTGTGGATGCTTCCCGGATACATGGACGGCATAAGCCGGGCGGGGGGACTTCCCCTTATGCTGCCCCTCACCGCGGACGAAAGTGCGGCACAGGAACTTGCCGGCCTCTGCGGGGGCTTCCTCTTTACCGGGGGTCAGGATATTTCCCCCAGCCATTACGGCGCGGAGGTTCTGTCCTTCTGCGGCCCTGCCTGTGAAGCCCGTGACGCCATGGAAAAGATCCTTTTTTCCACCGCCGTGCTGAAACTGAACAAACCTGCCTTGGGCATCTGCCGGGGTATTCAGCTTTTCAATGTCCTTTTGGGCGGAACCCTCTATCAGGATATTCCCGCCCAGCTTGCGCAAAGCCGCGTAACACACCAGCAAAAGCCCCCCTATGACCGGCCGGTTCATCAAGTTACTGTTGAAAGGGAAAGTCCGCTCCATGAACTTATGGGCGCGGACGTTCTTGCGGTCAACAGCAGCCACCATCAGGGGATTGCGGAGCTTTCACCGCGGCTTGTTTCCATGGCCAAAGCGGAAGACGGTCTTATCGAGGCTGTTTACATGAAGGACAGGCCCTTTGTGTGGGCGGTTCAGTGGCATCCGGAGGTTCTTGCGCAGGAAGAAAGCAGCCGGAAAATTTTCGGCGCGTTCGTGGACGCCTGCCGGGGCCTATAACGGACTATTTCGCCGGTTTTGATCCTATCAGCGTAAAGCTTAAGCCCGTCTGGTAGCGTTCCGCGCTTTCGGGATTGGTGATCTTGTCGGACGCGTAAAAGCCCACAGACCCGGTTGAAAAATCCTTGGCATGGGCGTAGAGCGTGGACCAGACTTTGCCGTCGCTGTCTTTTATGGTTATTTCAAGGAATTTGGGCGCTTTGGGGTCGCGTTTTGCGGGTTCTGCCATGAATCTCCTCCATAAACAAACTTAGACTTATCTCTTCCAGAATAACACCGGAGGACAGCAGGGGCAAGGGGCCAAACGATAAACGGCCCCGCCGTTTGGCCGGGGAGTTTTGCGGCTGCAGGGCGCAAAAATCAGGGATATAAACGGCGTACCCCCCATTCC
>JAIROE010000087.1 GCA_031257715.1 Treponema sp.
CGCGCCAAGTCTTTTGGAGTTTGCGAAGCAAACTCCTGCAGCCCCAGCTTAATTCGGTAAGGCTGGAGCGCAGGGGGGGCGGACGGCGGCCCATTTTTTACGCGGCTGCCGCACGGTAACAGCCCCCCCCTTTAATATTTCTCAGTTGCGAAAGAGAAAATTTTCCATGTCGCGCAGAACCGTCTCGAAACCGGCGAAGCTTCTGCGGGTCCGGGGGATGGAGCGGAGGAAATACTCGCCGTAGCGCTTGCGGAGTATGCGGCCGTCCAGTACGGCGACTACACCGTGATCGCTGGAACGGCGCATGAGGCGGCCGAAACCCTGCTTGAACTTGATCACCGCTTCCGGAAGGGAAAGGTCCATGAATGCGTTGCCTCCACGCTTTTCCAGGGCTTCGGAGCGGGCTTCGAAAACGGGGTCGCTAGGGCTTTTGAAGGGAAGGCGGCAAAGCACTACAAGGCGGAGGGTGTTCCCGGGGGCGTCTACTCCCTCCCAAAAGGAGTCGGTGGCAAAAAGTACCGACGATTCGTCGCTGAGAAAGGTCTTGAGGAGCCGGCTGCGGTCGTCGTCCCCCTGTTTGAGGCAGCGGATGCCGTCCGCTTCCAGGGCCGGTTTGGCGACGGCCCAGGCGCTTTTCAGGGCGTCGTAGGAGGTAAAAAGTATGAGCGCCGAACCGCCGGAATTTTCGGCAAGGGATGCCGCCGCCTGATCCACGAAGGGGCGGAAGGCCGCGTCCGCCGGGAGCGGGGCATCGGTGGGTATGGCAAGCAGCACCGAAGACACGTAGGGAAAGGGCGAAGGAAAGCAGCCGGAGAGGATTTCCCGCTCCCTGATAAGGCCCGCGCCGGATCGGGAGGCCCAGTAATTAAAGGCGGCGTCCATGTTCCCGTTTCCGGGCGCGGCAAAAGAACCGGGACGGCCCTCCACGGCAAGGGTGGCCGAAACGCAGATCACGGTCTTGGTGGGTTCAAAAAGCGCGCCTTTAAGGGAGGGGGCTACGGCTATGGGGGTGGCGGTAAATATGACCCAATCGCCGCCTGATGCCTTTGACGCGGCGCGCCGTTCCAGCCACATCACTTCGCCGGGCCGTTCCCTGTATTCCATAAAGGCGGTACAAACCGAAGCGATGCTTTCCAGGCGGCGGACAACGCCCCTTGTTTCCCAGACGGCGGCATCGTCTTCGGCGTCTTTGGGAATGTTTTCCAGCAGATCGACAACCTGTTCCGTCAGGGAGGAGATGAGCCTGCGCAGTTCTCTCAGCCGGGGGGTCAGTACCGCGGTGATGGCCTCGTCCCTTTCGGCTGTAAGCCGGAACGCGCTTTCGCCCCCGCAGAGTTCCAGCGCCTCGCCGTCAAGGTTATCCACGGCGCTGCGGAGCTTCGAGACAACTTCGTCAATGTCATCGAGCATCTCATCGGGCGGCAATGAACCGGGGGCTATATCCGGAGAAAAGGCCGAGGCCGGAAGCAGTTTTACCAGACGGAGGATCAGCCCGGAACGCTGGGTACCGCGCCTGCGGTAGAGCCGGCCGAGCTGCCGGTAAAGGCCAAGGCGGCTGAAATCCTCTGAAAAGAAAGACGTGGCGGAATTTTCGACGGTGTGGGCCTCGTCAATCACTACCCGCCGGTACGGGGGAAGGACCACCGTATTGTCATAACCGGCGCCCTCGTAACGGGCGGCCAGGTCCGCGAAGAGCAGGTGGTGATTGACCACGATGATACGGGCATCGGCGCACTTCTTCCTGAGGGAAAGAATAAAGCAGTGTTCCCTCCGGAGGCAGCGCATACCCATGCAAAGGTCGGCTTCGGAACAGATCCGGGACCAGATTGTCTCGGGGGGGACAAACGAAAGGTCTGAACGGCTTCCCGAAGTGGTGGTTTCGGCCCAGGAAGCAATGGTCTTCATCGTATTGACATCATCGTCGTTGAAAAGGCCCGGCTCAAGGTTCTCAAGCGCATCGTCGAGGCGTCTGCGGCAAAGGTAGTTGCCCCGGCCCTTCATCAGCGCTACCCTGATCTTCTCTCCCAGGGCCGACGCAACAAGGGGTATATCCTTCTCGTAGAGCTGCTGCTGCAGGGTGATTGTCGCGGTGGAAATTACGATTCGCTCGTCGTTGTCCAGGGCATAGCGCATGGCCGGAAGCAGATAGGCAAAGGATTTTCCCACGCCGGTTCCGGCCTCGGCCGCTACCAGGGCGTCCCCGTTAAAGCCCCGGATGATCAGGCGCATCAGATCGAGCTGGGACTGCCTTAGTTCGAAAGAGGAAAGCCGCCCGGCTATGGCGCCCCCTTCCTCCAGCGCGGCGCAGATACTGGCCTCGTCGAGTTTCTTTACGGGCCTGCGGCGGGTGGGTTCTACTACCACGTAGACTTCGGAGACGGCGTTGTCCACGATAAAAGAACCGGTCCCATCGGCGGCCGCGCGGCCGGCTATTGCCAGATCGTTATCGCTGGGGACAAGAAAACCCGACGGGTGATTGTGGATGAGTACATCCGCGCTGTCCGGGCCGTCCGGGGGATTCTCCCGATGGGCGAGAACCGCGCCTTTGTTGCCCCGGGCCTGAACCTCGGCGCGGACCACAAGGCCCGCCTCGTCAAGCCAGCCCAGGGCGAAGATCTCGTTGCCGCCCGCGCCGGCGATTTCCTTGCGGAGATATTTTATGGTGTCTTCCGAAAACCGTTTTTTTGCCTGCACGTCTTCCGCCGTCCGGATACCGGGTTGTTACCGGTATTGTATCATATCGGGGACGGCAGGGACAGACGGACGGCTATGCGTTCCAGGATAAACGCACAGGAATTTTAACCACTAAAGTACATTAAAACAGGGGGAATAGTTAGGACACGCGCAAGAATGAACTACCCCGCCCTGAAGGCTAAACTTGACCCACAGAATAAGCGTGAA
>JAIROE010000182.1 GCA_031257715.1 Treponema sp.
TTTGTGCTTTGCACAAACTCCCCAGGCAATGTGCGTAGCACTTTGCCCAGCGACCGGGGCAGGCGGATATACGTCGCCCTGCGCTGGGAGATCATGAAGGGCGGCGAAAAGAACGTGGGGCCCTGGAGCGAGATCGTGTCGGAGATTATTTCTTAATCTGGGATTGTACCCTGGAGTTTCGGGCTAAACGGCTATGCCAAAAGGCATAGCCGTTTAGCTGGGGAGTTTCGCTCTGCGAAACTCCACGGCGTGTATCCCGAGATGCCAGCTTGGAACGCCCGCTTGGAGTTTCGGCTCCGCCGAAACTCCCCAGCAATTCGCGCAGCAAATCGCCTGTGCCCTGGAGTTTTGCGGCAGAGCCGCAAAACTCCCCAGCAATTCGCGCAGCGAATTGCCCCCCAGCCCAAAATCTTGCTGCCGGGCGGCAAGATTTTGGGCCTTGCTTTTTCCCCCTGGATATCCTACAATTTACCTAGGAATTAACTAGGACGGGATTGATGCGGAGGGGAACACAGCTTATTCACAACGGACACGAGACGGACGGCGTTTCAGGCGCGTTGGGGGTGCCTGTTGTGCAGACTTCGACGTTTGCCCAAAAAGACGTTTTCCTCTCCCAGGAGTTCGATTACGCGCGGTCGGGAAACCCCACGCGGAAGGCTCTGGAAGAAACCATCGCGGCCCTTGAAGGCGGGGCGCGGGGTTATGCCTTTGGGAGCGGCATTGCGGCGATTTCCTCCGTGCTGGGGATCTTCGCCTCGGGGGATCACATCATCGCCGCGGAGGACATCTACGGGGGAAGCTACCGCATCCTCAACACCTTCTACAGGCGGTGGGGGCTTCTGGTTACCGCCGTGGATTCCACCGATCCCGAAAACATACGGAAAGCGGTAACGGGGAACACAAAGGCCGTGTTTCTTGAAACGCCGTCGAATCCCCTTTTGAAGATCTGCGATCTGCGCGCCTGTATAGGCATTGCCAAAGAGGCGGGGCTCATCGTTATTGTAGACAACACGTTCATGACCCCGTGGCTTCAAAGGCCCCTTGAACTGGGGGCCGATATTGTCGTGCACTCCGCCACCAAATTCCTGGGGGGTCACAGCGATGTTGTCTCGGGGCTCGCCGTTACCGCCACGGAAGGGCTGGGGAAGAAAGTGTACGCGGTGCAGAACGGTTTCGGCGCGGTTCCGGGCCCTTGGGATGTGTGGCTTGTGCTCCGGGGTATCAAGACCCTGGGGGTGCGGATGAAAGCCCAGGAAGAGGCGGCGCGCAAAGTAAGCGCGGCGCTTTTGGAAAACAAAAACGTCGAGGCGGTGTACTACCCGGGGCTTGCGGGCCACAGGGGAAAGGAGATCCACGACGCGCAGTCCTCGGGGGCGGGGGCGGTCTTTTCGTTCAAGACAAAAACAAAAGAACAGGCCGCCGCCTTCCTTCGCCGTGTAAAATACGCCGCGGTGGCGGTGAGCCTTGGCGGGGTGGAAACAATCGCGTCGTACCCCGTGAAGATGAGCCACGCGGCCATTCCTCCCGCGGAAAGGGAAAGGCTCGGCATCACCGACACGCTGATCCGCATCTCCTGCGGCCTTGAAGACCCCGATGATCTTGTCGAGGATTTCCAGGAGGCGCTTGAAGAAGCATGAAAAAGACTGAAACCGGAGCGGGCCTTGAACGCTGGTGACGGCTGTACGGGCAAAAGAAAAAACTCCATGGGATCCGTTCTGGTGCACGGGGCGACTCCTTTCGATCCTCGTACGGGGGCGGTCAGTACTCCGATCTTTCAGAGCGCCACGTTCCGCCATCCGGGTCTTGGCGACAGCACGGGCTACGATTACAGCCGCGTGGCGAATCCCACGAGGGACGAGCTTGAAAAAACCATCGCCCTTGTCGAGCACGGGACCTACGGCCTTGCCTTTTCAAGCGGCATGGGGGCAATATCGGCGCTTGTCAAACTGTTTGGTCCGGGGGATCACATCGTTGTTTCCGAGGATCTTTACGGCGGCACCTACCGTCTTTTCAACGACTTCTACCGTTCCTACGGCTATTCCTTTTCGTGGGTGGACACAAGCGATCTTGACCTTGTACAAAAGGCGCTCCGCAAACAGACGCGGGCCCTGTTCATCGAAACGCCTTCCAATCCCATGATGAAGGTTACCGACATCAGGCGCGCCGCGGATCTTGTCCACAGAGCGGGGGGCCTTCTTGTTACCGACAATACCTTCCTTTCGCCCTGGTTTCAGAATCCTCTGGATTTGGGTTCCGACATGGTGGTCCACAGCGGGACCAAATACCTGGGGGGCCACAACGACACCCTTTCGGGTTTTATCGTTCATTCGGATAAAAAGAACGAGGAAATTTTGCGGAACGCACAGAAAAGCGAAGGGGCGTCTCTTTCGCCTTTTGATTCGTGGCTTGTCCTCAGGGGGCTTAAGACCCTCGGCGTCAGGATGGAAAAACACAACGCGAACGCCCTTGCCGTCGCGCGGTGGCTGCGAAAGCAGGACCGCGTCGAGAAGGTTTTTTATACCGGTTTCGAGGATCATCCCCAGTACGAACTTTCGCGGAAGCAGGCCCGGGGCCACGGGGGGATGCTTTCGTTCTACCTGAAAAACCCGGCGGATGTTCCTGTCATTTTAAGAAACCTTTCCCTCATCCTCTTTGCCGAAAGCCTCGGCGGGGTTGAGTCGCTTATCACTTACCCGCTGGTCCAGACGCATGCCTCCATTCCGGAAGAGATGCGTCTTGCGGCCGGCGTCAACGACAGGCTGCTCCGGCTTTCGGCGGGCATAGAAGATCCCCAGGATGTCATCGCCGATCTCGACGCCGCCTTATCACGCTGCAAGGAGGAAAACCCGTGAGGATTTCAACCAAAGGCCGTTATTCGCTGGAGGCCCTTCTCTACATGACCCTCCTCCCGAAAGGCGAATTTACAAGTACCCGTGAAATTGCCGAAAACATCGGTGTTTCAAAGGGCTACCTGGAACAGCTCTTCATTCCCCTCCGGGAAAAGGGGATCATACAGGGCGTGCGGGGGCCGCAGGGAGGCTACTTTCCCGGAAGAGATCCTGAAAAGACAAGCGTGGGGGACATCCTGCGGGCTGTGGAAGGATCGCTTGAACTGGTTGACTGTCTTGTCTCCCGCAAATGTCCGGTAAGGGAATTTTGCCGTTCGGTGCACACCTGGGGCGAACTGTACAGGGAAATTTCAGACTGCGTCGATTCCATCAGCCTCAAGGATCTTGCCGACGCCTATGAAAAAATGGATCAGGTGGAGTATACAATATGAAAATTTCCACACGGGGACGTTACGGCACAAGGCTCCTCATCGATCTGGCGGAACATGCGGGGGAAGATCACGTGTCCCTTGCCAGCGCCGCCGCAAGGCAGAACATTTCGATACGCTACCTTGAACAGGTCGCTGTGATTCTCCGCCGCTCGGGCTTTATACGCTCGGTCAAGGGCGCCTCGGGCGGTTACGCGCTGGCGCGGAGGCCGGAGGACATCAACATGGGGGAAGTGCTGCGGATCCTTGAGGGGGACATGCTCGTGGTCGATCCGCCCATCCCCGGCACAAAAGAGACGAAAATTCAGCGCTGCATACGGCTTACCGTCTTCGACCGCATCAACGACCGCATCGCGGCTGTCATAGACCGCAAGACGCTCGCCTCGGTAACCGGAACCGTTGACCCCGATGAATCGTATATGTACTTCATCTAGCAGTTTGTTGCGCTTCGCGTATGAAACCTCCCAAAACCCGGCCGGGGTTCTGAAAGGCGCCCTAATAGCGGTTGTCGAAAATTCTTGTCGATTTCTTTTCGCTTCTGGGGAGCTCCCCCATGGCGACGGCGATGGGTTTGGCCGTCAATCCTATCGCATGCTTGAAAGCGTCCTCTACGATCTTTTCAAGATTCTTCATTTCATCCTTCTCCACAAGGGGAGTCTCAAAGAAAAGGTTGACAATATCCCTTCCGTTAAGATGATCGATCTGAATCTGATACTCGCTTGAAACACCGGGTATGGCGGCAAGCAATTCGTCAACCCGCGACGGATAAATAAGGGTTCCCTTGACTTTCACCATATCGTCGGAACGGCCTATGAGGGTATCGATGCGCGGATAGTCAAGGCCGCATTTACACGCGCCTGGAAGTTCCCGCGTAAGATCGCGGGTGCGGTAGCGGATGAGGGGGGCGCCTTCCTTGCGAAGCGTGGTGATGACAAGTTCCCCCGTTTCGCCGGCCTTCACCTGCTTTCCCGTGCGGGGATTAATGATCTCGTAATAAAGATAATCAGTCCACATGTGCATGCCGCATTCGTATTTGCAGCTTATCCCTATGCCGGGGCCGTAGATTTCGGTGAGGCCATAGATGTCGTAAAGCTCCACACCGAGTTCAGCGGCTATGCGCTTCCGCATTTTTTCGCCCCAGCGTTCGGAGCCGATGAGGCTTTTTTTGAGGCATATCCTGTCCCGCAGCCCCCGCCTTTCTATTTCTTCGGCAAGAAGGAGGGCGTAGGAAGAAGTCGCGCAGAGGACTGTGGACTTAAGATCCTCCATCATGCGGAGTTGTTTATCGGTGTTCCCCGGTCCCATGGGAATGGTCATGGCCCCCAGGAGTTCCGCCCCAAGCTGAAAACCTATGCCCGCGGTCCACAGCCCGTAGCCCGGGGTGATGTGCACCCGGTCCGCTTTGGTGACCCCCGCGGTTTCATAGCAGCGGCGGAACATCACGGCCCAGTCGTCAACATCACGCCGGGTATAGGGGATGATAACAGGGGTTCCCGTGGTACCCGACGACGAATGTATGCGGACTATCTTCTCCTCCCCCACCGCGGCAAGTCCCAGGGGATACGCTTCCCTGAGATCCTCTTTCCGGGTAAAGGGGAGTTTTTCAAAATCGGCGCGGCTCCGTATATCTTCCGGCCTGATTCCCTTGAAACGCTCACCGTAGAAGCCGCCCTTCATCGCGCCGGCTATGGATTTCCGCAGTTCCGCCAGCATCTCTTCCGTCATTTTCATCGCATCATCCTGCACCACATATACACCGCGAAAACGGCGTCGGCCGTACCGCATGTTTCTATGTAACAATGCGCGGAAGACGGGCATTAGTCAAGGGCGCACACGGGGGCCGCGGCGGCCATGCCGGCAGCCGGTACGGGTATTCGCCATGGATGAACCCCTTGACAGAAAGCCGCACCAGTGTCAGCCTCGCGGTAAATGATTCAAAAAATACAGGAAGCGGAGCCACGGACGGTACGCTGGAGCCTTTTTCCCGTTTTGGCCTCGGCGGGGTTTCTCCTTGCCGGATCCGGTCTTTTTTCGGGCTGCTATACCCTGAAACAGGGGGCCGCCATGCTGGGCTACCTGAACCGGGCGGTTCCGCTGGAAAGCCTGCTTGAAGGGGACGCCCTTTCCGGGGCGGAGATCTCCGAAATGGAGAAAAACCGGCTTTTTGTGGAGCGGATTCGTGACATACGCCGTTTTGCCATGGAAGATCTGGGCCTTGCTGAAAGCAAAAACTACACCAAATATGTGGAATTTGACCGTTCGTACCTTGCCGCGGTGGTTTCCGCCTCGGCAAAGGATTCCTTTACCCGCCATGAATGGTGGTTTCCCGTGGTAGGCTCCGTTCCCTACAAGGGGTTTTTTGATCCTGAAGACGCCAAAAAAGAAAGGGCAAAACTGGAAAAAAGGGATCTTGACGTATGGATACGGGGCGTTGACGCCTTCAGTACGCTGGGCTGGTTCGAAGATCCCCTGTATTCATACATGCGGGATTATCCTCCCGAACAGCTTGCGAATCTTGTTATCCATGAATTGCTTCACGCCACGATCTTCATCAAGGGTCAAATCAAGTTTAACGAGGAACTGGCGGAATTTGTGGGAAGCGAAGGGGCAAGGCTCTACATGGAAAGCCGTTACGGCGCTGAATCCGAAGAATACCGCCGCATGCTGAATACCGAAACGGACGCCGCGGCCTTTCTTGTTTTTATACGGGAACTCGTCGCCAAACTTGATGCGGTGTACCGCAGCGGCGCGGAGAGGGAAACGGTGCTGAAGCAAAAGGAAGAGATAATCGCCGCGGCCATGAAACGTTTTGACAATGAATACGAAACCCGCTTTCAGGGGGAAAATTACCGGGGCTTTTCAGGACTGCCGGTAAACAACGCATACCTGGAACTGTACCGCCTCTACCACGCGGAAGATGATTACCTCGCCCGCCTGTACGAAAGCTCGGGCCGGAACCTTCCCGCGTTCATCGCCGCCGCGAAGAAGCTGAACGGCTCACGGGCCGCCAAAAAAGATCCCCGTGGGGAACTGGAAAAAGCCCTGGCACCGGCGCGTTAAGCGGACAGCTTCAATCCCAGGTTAAATAACGAATATTTCCCAAAAATCTTTCAACTACTTCCCATATAATAATATCCGGTTTGTTTTCCAGAATATAGCCTGTATCATCCTGTTCAAATGGTCTCCAGATATACTCGGCCCGAGAGAACAGGCTTGACGTAAAGGGTTCCAGCGACTTAAAAAAGGAGTCCCTGAAAATAAGGGCCTTGGGCAAATCCTGATTACTGTTTTCGGTAATGATGCCATTTTCTCCGTTGTCACCTTCATATTTTTTATATGAATAGCAGGATTCCCAGCCATCTTCCGGCTCAATTTCTACGATTGTCCTTTGAGCGTATGACTCAAGCCCCAAGAATCTTACCAAATCTCCGGTTGAATCTTTTGATATTGTTCTTGAATAATTTATTGCCGGAAATTCAACGCCGGGGAAACAGGCCCGGATTTTATTGAATAATTGTTCATACGCGTAAAAGGCCCCCAGTGTATTCCAGTGCGTATCGGTTTCAAAATAAAGCGGAAGGGGGGTATTTGCTTCCTTTTGTGAAATTATATAATCGCGCGGGAATATTGTTTTGTTTTTAAGATTTTCCGACATGTTAACTATAATCTGATCCGCCCTGGTCGATCCTTTCGGACGGCTGAATGAATAATATTCAGGGTAAACGCTGTGTTTGTTGGGAGTGATAAAAAATATGAATTGTATGCCGTTATCACTGCACCATTGGGCGCGCTTTTCAATTTGTTCTGTTGCTCCGGCAAGTTCAGCCTCGTCCAGCAAATTCTTTTTTTTAAAATCCTCAAGATTATTGCCGTCAGCAATACTAATATAATACAGCCATCCCATTTTTCCAACAAGGACAGTATCGTTAATTTTCCTCTGAAGAATATCATAATTC
>JAIROE010000190.1 GCA_031257715.1 Treponema sp.
AGCTTTATGCCTAAAGTGCGCTCGGAGCCCAACGGGGTGGAGAATACCATCCCCCACCGGGGGAAGCCGGGGGAGGGTTTTAGCGGGGTGGTGAACGTCCCCTTCCCCGGCGTGTACGAGCGGGACGTGTTTTTCGAGTTTGTATTTCAAGACCCCCGCCGGTGCGAAATCCTGGCGGTGAACGCGGAGGTGAATTGATGTGGTGGTTATTACCGATAGCCGGGGCCGGCACGGGAATCGTTTCGACTATCCTGGGGAGCAACAAGGAACAGGAAGCCCTGGAACGGCAGAAGGAAATGGACCGGCAAAAGTACCTGCTGGGGAAGGAATATTCGGACAAGCAGTACGCGATAAACCGGGGGGAGGCCCAGATCCAGGGGGCCGTCCAGCAGGGGCGGCTTACCGAAAACATGAGCCGGTCGGCGGACCAGTTTAACCTGGGCCTCCTGTCCCAGGCCTACGGGATACAGAACGCGCAGATACAGACGGCATCGAGTATCGGGGCGTCCCTGGCGGCCGAAGGGATGAGCGGAACCAGGGGGAACGCCGCCAACGCCCTGATGCGGGACTACGAACAGACGAACCTGGACCGGAACGTCGCCCTCCAGGAGCGGGGTAACGAGCTTTCCCTGGCGGGGATGCTTTCCCAGGCGAACAACGCGGCGGCGGATATTACGCGGGAAAGGGAATCGTGGAACACGGGAGGCTACCGCTACCGGCAGAAAGAGGCCCAGGACGCCTATAACCTGAGCATGGCCCAGCTGGGGCAGAGCGCCTATGACTGGCAGATTGAACAAGCGGACTGGACCGCCCTCGACCTGATTACCGGAGGGCTCCAGGGGGCCTCTTTGGGGCTCAACCTGTGGAACAGCTGGAATGATGCCTCGCAGCTTATGGGTGATCCGACGGCCGCGGCCGCGGGTGCGAATGCGGGGGCGGGGGCGGACACGGCGGCGGCAGCGGCGGCGGCGTCAACGCCTTCCGTTGGTATGCCGGCGGCGCCAACGCCGCCCCGTTATATATCGCCGGGGCCGGCGGTGTCATCGTGGGATACTGTTTTTGATATACAAAAATCACTGCGTGATTATTCAGAGAGTCTGTGGGGGAAAAAATGAACCACGCGACGCTGTTAGACGCCCTTCAGGGGGTATGGGGGCTTACCTCGCAGGGGCTGGAAATATGGTCAAAGGAAAGGAAATATGAGCTTGATTCTCTGCTGTTTTTAGATAATGAGGATATGGGCGCGGTACAGAGTAAGATCCTTTCACAACTGGAAAAATACCGGAATGATCCTGACGGATATAAGAATTATGCCCTTAATGAAATAAATCAATGGGAACAGCGGTCTCTTGCCGCGGGGAACGGCTCCAGGTATTACCGGGAGCAAGTGGCGCGGATGAAAGCGGGGGGAATGGCCCATCTTGAGGCGCAGACCTTTAAGGCGAGAGTGCAGCATGAGCAGGACAGGAATCGCGCCGATTATAACCTTATCATGTCCACCATCATCAACTATGACGACCCGGAACGGATAAAAAAAGAAGGGCTGCCGCAGGTTACCAGGGCGGCGCAAGCCGGGATTATAAACGAAACCGGTATGGCTGACGGTTACAAGTTAGTCATGACGGCGGCGCTGCAAAAAGAGGCGGCTGTTCCTGAGATAATCACCGAACCGCCTGGGGTGTTTAACGCGAAGATCGATCAGCTTAAGAACAATCCTGATTACGCGATTGTCGATAACCGGGACGAGTACATAGACACGGCAAAAAAATCATATCTCAAGGCGTTCCAGGAACAGAATTTCAGAGACTTCGAAGCGGTACAAAACAAGTTTATCGCGCTTGTAAGCAAGGGGGACGCCGTAAGCCTCCAGCAGGCGGAGAATATCGCCATCGCAAACCGGGAGCGCCTTATGAACGCGCTGAAACTGGAAAATACCGGATACAGCGCGGAACATAAATCGCAGATGCGTTCCTGGCTTAACCTGCCCGGGGGAAGCGGAAGGGACGGCGGAAAGACGTTGACCGCGGAGTATGCCGAAGTATTGCAGGAAACCGCAATCAGGGCCGTATTGAAAGGTGACAGGGAATATAATCTTGAGGATCTTTTTGATTTCAGTACCGGCCTGCTGCGCATTGAAGCGGGCAAGGCGGGATATGATATTAACGATCCTGCTTCGGTAACCAGTATACAAAAGGCCCTTAACGGTTTTTGGAAAACCTTTGACAAAGTAATTGCATCGGACGAATTCGTGCAACTGAGGACGAGCTACCAGCGGATTAAAGACCTTCGGGCCTTTAACGAGGGGCTTGCCAATCTCTACAAGGAACCGGGTGATCAGGCGACACTGGACAGTTGGCTGGCCATGGAAGCGCTGAATATTTATGGCAGTATTGATTTTAGAAATACGGATCCGATGGACATTGACGCCAGGGTGGATGAAACGGCCGGACAGATAGTAGCTATGGCAGCAAAAGGCGGAATTAAAGATTTTTCCGCAACCGGAACCGAAGTAACGCCTTTGCAGGATGTCATAAAAATGCTGAAAACACGCAATGAAAACGGCTACTTTGTTGAAACCGATATAAACGGGCGGGAAATCATAACCCCGGCGCCGGGGAACAGGGCGCTCTATAAAGAGAAACTGGCGCTCCTTGACGCTCAGGAAGAAATGATTATCGCCGGATACAAAAGCCTCGACACCGGGCGCCTTACGCCGCACTATGAAAATGAGGAACCTTCGCGGTACGGCAACAATCCCCATGAAAAGAAAGCGTCCAGGATTTACCAGCTTGACGGCGGCGGAACCTATTACCGGCTTATCCCCGGCGAAGGGAAGGACTTCACCGTGGAAGAAGGGAAGATGCAGCAAAACGGTACTATCGAGTGGGGGCCGACCGAAGGGAAGTACGTAAGCCCGGAAGACGCCGCGCGTGATGCTTCCCGGGAAGCGAGGGCGAAGATATTTGATTTTGAACAGGAACGACGATCCTTTGAAAACAGGATGAGAGACTTCCTTAACTCTAGACCGGAATCGATAGATGACGATGACACTTCTATGGAAGCGCAGTACTGGAGGGAGCAAGAGCAGTCGCTTAACGCCGACATGCGGGCCAAACAAGGGCTTCTTGAAAGCATTAAGAACGCGGCAAACGACAGGGATAGGGAAAATCTTATACAAATAGGGTTGAGCAAGGGACTTCTGATCCACAGGGAAGCGGAGGAGCTGCGGAGGAATCCAAGATGAGCGATATATTTGAGCAGAAACGGCGGCAGGAACAGATTTTTAACACAGACCCGCGGATAGCCGCGGAGGCTGCCACCCGGATAAACCGGCAGGAGGCGGAATTCCAGCAAAACCTTAACGGTCAAATACAGGAATACCTGCGATTAAGCACGCTAAAGGAGAATAAGTATTTTGCCCCGCTGAGCGATGAAGACCTGATTGTTCTTGAGACGGCGCAGGAAGCGGGCGTCATGACCGAGGATGAAGCCTACAAACAGGCTACGTCGATTGCGCTAGCCAAACGCTATAACATGAACCAGGCGTATGTACGGCAGAATCTTGAGGCGTTTCTTGCCGCGGAGGATATTGACACCACGAAGAAAGTACCCCGGACCGTGTTTAACGGGTTTGTGGCGAGAGCAAGAACAGGTATCAATTCCCTGAATATGGGAAGATTCGGCAGCCGGCTTATCGAGATGGACGCGTCAGGAAATACCGACACAGCGGAATCCATACGAACATACCTGAGGGCTTTACAACAGGAAAACGAGGCCCTCGAGTTTGGTGATGAAAGCCTTGCGAAAAACGGGGTGTTACGGTTCCTGCAAAAAGAGGTCGTCGGCGGAACCCTGGAAAGCCTGCCGTATACAATGTATATCATGGGGGCGTCCGCTATCGGCTCACTCTTCGCCGGCACGGCAGGCGCGAGAGCCGCCGGATTCGCCGCCGGGTGGGAACTTGTGGCGGGACAAGAATATTTTGCCCTTACGGAATTGAAGGACGAAAACGGCAACCAACTCATTGACAATGACTTGGCCCGGAATGTTTCCCTTGTTGTCGGCGCGATAAGTTCCTTTATCGAAACCGCCGTCTGGGACAGTTTTTCGCATTTTGGACGGGCGGTCGGAAAGGTAACCGGTAAAGAGGCCGCTAATTCCATGACCCAGAGGATTGTGGGGAAGGTACTGACAAATCTGCATGCCAAGGGGTTCCTATACCGTCTGGCGAAAGAAGGCATGGAAGGCTTGTTCCGTATGGCCGGGGAGGGCGGGGAAGAGTTTTTCCAACAGATTTCCGAAGAAGTCGGAACAAACCTGGCGCTGGAGTTCCAAAAAGAGCGCGTCCTTGAAAAAATGGGCGCCGCGCTGGAAGAGCGGGACCGGCTTATTCAACAGCTCACGGACGCGAAGACATCAACAGGAGATATATTCCACAACGCCTTTGAAGCGTTAAAGGGCGGGGCCGCTTCCAGCCTTCTTATGGGGCTGCCTGAAACGGTGATGAATTACCACGGCAGCGGGAAGGACGCGCGGCTGCTGCGGGCAGAGGCCGCCGTCACGCCCAGCGAAGAAGCCTTCGTGAAAAAAGTGGAAAACCTCTCTCTGTGGGACGGCATGAATCCGGAAGGAAAAGACAGGGCCATTCGGGAGTACTATAAAAACAGAAGAACCGGAGTAGAGGCCGACGAAGCCCGCCTCGCCGAGGAACTGAAACACACCAAGGGCCTGGGCGAAGGGTACGCGCAGCCGGAAACAAACCCGGAGACCGGGGAGGAGATCCCCCTGGGGAAGGCCTTCAAAGAAAAAAGCGGCGCCTACTATTCCCAACTGGATGAAGACACGGGGATATACAAGGTCGGGGATCGCCGGATGAAAACCCGTACCAACCTCTGGGCGGACATTCAGTTTCATAAAGACGGCGGGAAGGTGGTCGTTGACAGCTTCCACGTCCGGTCCGACCTGGATACCCCCCAGTTCCGGCGGGAAGTATTCGGGCAGTTCGCGGAACACTACGCGGGGAAGGATATTACCTGGGAGCCGGGGCCCGGAGCGGTGGCGGAAAACGCCGTCCGGGACGACCTGATACAACACAACCCCCTGGGGGAGCAGGCGGGGCTTAATTATTTCAGCGCCGAGGATGCCGGGGACATGGACGCGGCCAGATACCGCAACCGGGTGGTTGATACCCTGGCCCGGAATTTCCCCGCTTCCACTTCCGAAGAGCACGCGGTGATGGCCGCCGCATGGGAGGCCGCGGCGGCTGACCGGGGGCTTTCCCTGGAAGCCTATGTGAACCAGGAATTCGGGAGCCTTGAGGAGGCGTTTACTACCGAGCCCAACGCGGACATTGACGCGGCGGCGAAAGAGGGGAAGCAGGTCAAGGGCGCGGTTTTTTTCAAGAACCTTGCACGGGACGCGAAGGCGACTATCTACGTGACGAAGAAGGCGGACCTCTCGACGTTTATCCACGAGATGGCGCATGTCTACCGGCGCAGGCTTGACGGGGAACTGCTTGCGGAGGCGGAGGGGATATGGGGGAAGTTCGACCGGAAGGCGGAGGAACAGTTCGCGGAGGACTACGAGGCCTGGTGGCGGGAGGGGAAGGCGCCGCGGCCTGAGATGGAAAGTTTCTTTAGGAAGTTCTCGGAGTTCCTGAAAAAGATATACAACGCAGTATCAAAACGGGGGCCGGTGTCGGAGGAGGTGCGGGCCTTCTTTGAGAAGCTCCACGCGAATGACGCGGCGGCGGCTGAGACGGGGGCGGCGGAAACCGGCGCGGAGAGCGCCGGAGAGGGGGCGGCGGGGACAGACCCCGCGGCCGCCGGGGAACGTCATGAGGCAAACCGGAAACTGGTGGAAGACCGGGAATCGTTTGACAAGAATAATACCGGTGAGGCTCCAAAACCGGTTCATGAAAATATCGGGTACCTTGAAAAGAAGCTGGCGGCCGTAAATGAAAATACGCCGGCAAAAGAAAAATACCGGATACAGGCCAGTGCTGCCAGGGAATTGCAGTTAAAGGCGTTAGACTCATTACCGGATATGCGAAGGGTTGTGTCCGGTATCGTGGACACGATAAACCAAAAATACGGGGAAGGGACGGTTAGGTTCATTGAACGAAAGGCGACGGATGAAAACCCGAAACCGGTCAAGGATGTGGCGGGGATAATCCGGAAGCTCAACAACGGGGACAAGATAAACCAGATTCTTGATGTCATGGGCATTACCATTGTTACCAGGGATGTGGCAACGCTGAA
>JAIROE010000326.1 GCA_031257715.1 Treponema sp.
TACAGGCGGCTTTTGAGGAACTGGAGGGCTACCTTAGGGGGGACGCGGCCGGCGGGGAAAAGGCGGCCCTTCCCCCCGAATCCCTGCGGCCGGATTTTGCGGAACTGGATCTTCCCTTCGGCGCGCCGGAGAAGGAATGCAGGGAAGCCTACCGGAGGCTCCTTAAAAAGCACCACCCGGACCGCCATGCGAAACACCCCGAAAACTTCAGGGCCGCCACCGTCAAAACGGCGCGGCTCAACGCCGCGTTCGACAGGATAGAGGACTGGCGGAAAAGCGGTTCCTGAGGGCCCGCATCGGGGGTAAAAACCGCCTGTCCAGGGGATTTTGGGGGATTTTCCGCGCGAAGCGCGGCAAACCGCTAATCAATAACGGTTACTTTGTAGGCCCTGAAACGGGGCATTTCTTCCCGCTTGCTCCGTTCCTCGTCGTCTTCCAGAGTGTATTTTACTTTCATGCCGGGCTGCAATTCGGAAAAATCCCTGTTGGTGATGGTGCTGTAATGAAAAAAGATGTTGTTCCGCTCTTCGTCCTTGATAAAGCCGAAGCCATTGACGTTAATCGTGATTATGGTGGAAAAATACTCGGTCATTTCATGGCCGTTCGCGCCGGTTTCCCCGCCGTTCTTTGAGTCAAAAAGAAGCGGCGCTCTTTCGCCGTGGCGCTCCGGCACAAACAGGTTCCTGATAAAGCCGTCGTTCTTCTCCTCTATCCGCTCCCACATGAGCACGGGGTAAAACACTTCTTCCAGAAGCTGCCGGGAGGTCTTTGTCTCCACAATGTCGCCGTTTTCGTTGTGAAAGGTGAAGTCCCAGCTTATCAGCATGACCTGCGCACCCAGGGTGTGCAGCTTTCGGACAAGGGGGACATAATCGCCGTCCCCCGCGACAAGGACAAGGATGTCAAAATGCTTGTAGATTGCAAGCTCGTAGGCTTCAAGGGCAAGCCATACGTCTATGCCCTTCTCATGGGCGATGTTGTTTTCGTTGTACCGCAGGGGCAGGTAATGGGTAACGATGTTTTCACGCATGAGGATGTCTTCAAAGGCCCGTTCGCTCTGCACCTTCTCTCCCATTTCCTTTGCGGAAGACCGGCCCTTGAAATAATGGGCGTCGATTATCTGGCACTGGCGCATGTCCGTTTTGGTAAGGGTGGCGACTTCGTTCCTGATAAACTCATGCAGGCCCGAAATGCTTATCCGGGACTTCTTTTCATGCTCGTATTTGTAATAGTTGCTTATTTTGTAAAAATAATAACCGTCGTAAAAAATACCCAGACGCAGAATATCCAGAAGATTATTCATTTTTAACTCCCTTTCCCCAAATCCTTGACATTACCCGCTTTGCGATACATACAATAGTACAGCGGCTGGCGGCGAAAATCAACAACCGGGCGGCGGCGGAAGGGGGTATTGTGGAAAAGATACGGATGGCGATTGTCGGCGCGGGGGTCTGGGGAAGTACCCACGCGGGGATTTTCAGGGAGCATCCGCTTGCGGAAACGGCGGCAATCTGCGACATGGACCGGAAGAAGGCGGAGGCGGTGGCATCCGAATACGGCATCCCGGAAGTGTATACATCGGTACAGGACATGCTGGCGCACTGCGCATGCGACGCGGTTTCCATCGTTACCCCGGATTTTCTTCACGGGGATATAGCGGTCCAGTGCGCCGGGGCGGGCAAACATCTTCTTATTGAAAAGCCGCTGGCGACGACGAAGGAGGATGTCGGCCGCATCATCGAGGCGGTCGAGCGGAACCACGTGCGGGCCATGGTGGATCTGCACAACCGATGGAGCCCCCCCTTTGCCGCGGCGAAGGAAGCCGTAAGGGCGGGGGAGCTGGGAACGCTCCGTAACCTCTATTTCAGGCTCAACGACATCAAATGGGTGGCAACCGACATGCTCTCCTGGTCGGCATCTTCTTCCGTGCTCTGGTTTCTGGGGAGCCACAGCATAGACACCCTTGCGTGGCTTGCCGGCAGCAGGGTAAAGCGGGTCTATTCGGTTTCAGGCCGCGGGGTCCTTTCGGCTCTGGGGGTGGATACCGTCGATACCTACCTTACCACCCTGGAATTTGAAAACGGATGCATTGCCCAGATGGAAAACGGCTGGATAAGCCCCAATGCGAATCCCTGTGTCAACGACATCAAGTGCACCATACTCGGGGACAAGGGGATGATTTCCATAGACGCGTCCCACCATAACCTGATTCAAAAATACACCGACGAGTCGGTTACCGTCCCCGACATACTGGTGCGGAACACGGTGCATGGCGCGGTCAAGGGCTTTGCCTACGAAAGCATACGCGCTTTTGTGGACGCCCTCTCAAGCGGCAGGGAATTTATCGTAAGTCTGGAGGACGCCGCCCGTGCTTCCCTTGCGATCCTCGCCATCATGGAATCGGCGGAAAAGCGGCAGCCTGTGGACGTGGAAGGGGATTAGCGCTCTCCGTCAAGTTTGCGGTGCAGGGTCTTCCGCCCTATTTTGAGAACCTGGGAGGTCCTGCTCTTGTTGCCTTTCAGAAAGGAGAGGGTATCCCTGATAATGATCTTTTCCGAATCTTCAAGGGAAGTTCCAAGGGGTATCCGTATCCATCCTTCGTCACTTCCCTGCCGGAGGCTCGGCGGCAGATCTTCTTCGGTGATGGTGTTTCCCCTGGCCATGACAACGGCGCTTTCCATGCAGTTTCGCAGTTCGCGCACGTTGCCGGGCCAGTCGTAGGCGTAAAGGCAGGAACGCGCCCTGTCGTTGATCCCCGTTACCTGTTTGCCGTTTTCCCCTGAAAATTCCCGCAGGAAAGCGGAAAGGAAAAGGGGAAGATCGTCCTTGCGCTCCCGAAGGGGCGGAACATGGATGTTCACCACGTTGAGACGGTAATACAGATCCTCGCGGAACGCCCCTTTTTCAATTTCCGCCTTGAGATCCTTGTTGGTGGCCGCCACAATGCGCACATCCGTTTCTATGGTTTCCTCCCCCCCTACCCGCTCGAACTTCTTTTCCTGCAGAACCCGCAGCAGCTTGATCTGTATGTTCTGATCCACTTCGCCTATTTCGTCAAGGAAAAGGGTCCCTTCGTTGGCAAGCTCGAAGCGGCCCCTGATGCGGGACACGGCTCCGGTAAAGGCGCCTTTTTCATGGCCGAAGAGTTCGCTTTCAAGAAGGCTTGCCGCAAGCGCCGCGCAGTGAACCTTGATGAGGGGCTTCTTCTTCCGGGGGGAAAGATCGTG